>JAJNBR010000003.1 GCA_021156265.1 Flavipsychrobacter sp. | reverse complement strand
CCCATGATCTGGAAGAAGGATGATTACCTGGGAGATAAAGGCGGTTACCTGCGTTATTATAAATCGCCACAGGTTCCACAGGATAAATACTTCAACATGATCGACATCCTGAAGTTCTCAATAAGCGATAACAGCAGTGATAAAATAGGCATGGGCGCTGAAGGTTTACAAAACTATTATCCCACTAAGAATTTTTACTTGCCGGGTATGGCTGCAGGCGAACTGGTTAGAAATGGGTTGGTGAGGGCTACAGACACCGCCGGTATCACCAACGAGATGAAGTTTACTTTTACAAAAGACCTCGCCTATAAACCGAATCTGGCCATGCTCAACATAATAGCCGGGGTAGCACAGGAAGGTTGGAAACGCCCTATATATTTCGGCGACGTGATCAGTGGTGACAACTTTGAAGGGATGGCCGATTATGTGAAGCTGGAGGGCATAGTTTACAGGTTGGTGCCGTATAAATCAAAAGCGCAGTCAGCCATGCAGGATATCGGAAGTGTGGACGTAGATAAAAGCAAAGAACTGTTCATGAACAAGTATATCTGGGGCAATGCACACCGTAACGATGTATTTTTTGATTCAAAGAGTAAGCTGGCATTCTTGTCATACCGGCTGTCGGCTGGACGAATTGCGGATGCACTTGCTGCTGCGGGCAGAAATCAGGAGGCCGTCGCGCTGCTCGATCATGTTATTAAAAATATATCAGAAGAGTCATATTACTACGACGCTACGACCTATTATCTCGCAGTAGCCTATTACCACGCGGGCGCAGCGGACAAAGGCAGGCAGCTGGCGATGAAGATCGCACAGAACGCTGAGGATGATTGTAATTACATTATGTCGCTGAACGATGAAAAGCGGGGTGAACTGCAGCCGGATATCAACCAGGATATTTCGATCATTAATGCGCTACGGCATACAGCTACTTCTGCGGGAGACAGTGTAGGGGGTGCTCAGCTATCTGCGAAATATGACGCATTGACCAAAAGCCAGCAAGGCGCCAGTTTATAGATCTGCGGGTGCCCCTAAAGATTAACAGGGTTTGTGCGGGGATTGAGCTGCAGGGAACACACACAGCTCTTGCATTGTGGGTTTTTATCCATATCGAGCTCTTGCCTGAAGCTAATGGCTGAAGCGCTGTTGAGTATCTCGTCAAGCGGCCTGTTCCGGATGTTATCGAACGCAGGCAGGAAGAAGCAGGGACGCACATTGCCGTCGGCTTCAACCACGGCAGATACCCACGGAGCATTACACTTTTTGCGAGGGAAGTTCGAAAGTCCATGCAAGGCGCTGTAATAGGTATAGATCTGCCTGATCTTATCCCTCGACTCAGCGATGAAGCCAGAGTTAAATTCGTGGTCGAATGTCTCGATCAGGTGGTGGATGATTGATTGAAGTATTGGTAGGTCTGTCATCGACAGCATAACTTCAGCCTGCCTGGGCGCTTCCCATGGCATTGTCCGGTTAAAAGCTTCGCTGCTTACGTCTGCCGGAAGGAAACTAATCTGGTTGAGTTCCAACTCTTTTGCGCTGTGAATGATCTGCGGCCATGCATGAAAATTAAGTTTATGGATAACCGAGCGTCCTGTTATCTTATAACCCGGATTGATGGTGCGTACGGAAAGTACACCTTCTTTCAGTTTGGAATAAGCTCCCGACATGTTGCGGATCGCATCGTGCAGCGGCTCATCGCCATCCAGCGATACAATCACCTCATCTACCCACTCGACAATAGAGTTGGCGTAACGTTTCAGCAGCAGGCCCGTTGATAAGAGGCAGATACTGATGCCGTGTTGTTTCAATATACGGCAGAGACTAAAGAAATTTTGGTTCAGCAAGGCTTCGCCACCCGACATAACAACCTGTCGCGTCCCCAGCTTTTTGAGCGAAGAAAGAAGACCTGCAATATCGTTTTCGGTAAGCTGCTTCAGGTTTTTGTTGTCCTTCCAGATATCGCACATCACGCAGCGACAGTTGCAGGCACTGTGTGGCATCAGGATCACGATCGGAAGTGCCGTGATATTGTGTGTACGCAGTGTTCTATACCGCTGATACGTGTGGTATATCGATTGTTTGAACATTGGAATTGTTGCCGCCTCTGAAAGGGAAAGCAAGGGAGTAAACGGGTTAGCTAAGATACGGATTTTAGACTAGATTTTCAGCGCAAACAGCTCTATTTGAGCACTTTTGCCTTTCAGCTCAATATGTCCAAGACTCTCACATTGCCAATTTTTCAATTGTATAGCATCGCTGAAATCTTTGGACACGATGTATTTGTGGTGCAGCTCACTACATGCGGTGCGTATCCGTGCGGCGGTGTTCATGGTGTCACCACTCATAGCCAGGTCGCGTTTCAGCACCCCGATCTCGCCTACGGTTACTTCTCCGAGGTGTATACCAACTCTGAATTCCGGTATCATTCCATAGCGACGCTTGAATTTTTCTGCATTCTTTTGCAGTGCCTTTCTCGCTTCTAGTAAAGCGTTCAGTGATTTCTGTATGTTCTGTTCATTGTACATCCATGATACAACGATCTCGTCGCCGACGTACTGGTATATACGGCCATTGTATTCAAGCAGCGCCATAGAAACATAATAGATGAAATCGCGGATAAAGCGGAAGTATTGCGGATGCCCGAGCTTTTCTGCAATAGGGGTTGAATCTTTCAGGTCCAGGAACATCACAATACGTTTCTCGATGCGAGGGCGTATGTATTTTCCCAGAAGAATATCGAGGAATATTCCCGGGGAATACTTCTCGTTTATTTCAATAAAGATCTGCGTGACCACGAATATGATCATCCAGGCGATGTTATTATTCCAAAACCATGGCGTTAGCGACGAGTCTGCAAGAAAATTGTACAAGGCTTGCAACAGCGACACCCTAAGAACAACAAGTGAGTAGGAAAAATGTAAAAGGAAATTCATCAGGATCGAAGCCAGCAGGAGGATAGCTGTTTTCAATATCAGGTTAGCCCATAGCGGATAGTTACGAAACATTTGTTTCAGCCGGAAAACCAGAAGGTAACCCATGACAAGGCTCATATAAAACTCTATGCAAACTCGCAGTATAATTGCTGTCGAGTTGAGAATCTGAAAGGAGGAATCATACTTTGAGCCCATTGGCGCCTGCATATACCTGATCCATAGCAAAACGTCTATTACAGTCCATATCAGCGCAATAAAGAATACCCACTTGTAACGGTATTTCCTTATCGCCGATATCTTGTTTCCAATGGAGCTGTGTAATTTCATCGTCTTTGTTTCAAGTATTGATATATAGCCTGCTGCGCATTGATCGTTTCGGCTCCGTCGGCGGATACGGTCACCTGTTTCATTTCAGGAGTCAGGTATACAGATTTATCGGTATCCTTCCATTGAATTTCGAAGTAATCCAATAACTGTTTCCGGCATTCCTCATGGAGAATAGGTGCGCAGACTTCTATTCTATGTCGCAAATTCCTGGTCATCCAGTCGGCTGAGCCCATAACTACGGTAGCCTGCTCTCCTGTGCCAAAAATGAACAGCCGTGTATGTTCAAGATACCTGTCAACAATGCGCTTGACCGTTATATTCTCGCTTTGGCCTTTAACTCCGGGTACCAGGCAGCAGATGCTCCGGGCGATCAGCTCTACCTTTACGCCGGCATTGGAGGCATTATATAGTTGGTCTATCATATAGGGTTCTTCCAGGTTGTTGAGTTTGATCCGTACCAGGCCTGGTTCACCTTTTTTTACTTTTTTGATCTCTTTCTCTATAAGTTTCTCAAACCGTTCAACCATATTAAACTGCGATACATACAGTGTGTTGAATTTGAGCGTATGGTTTTCCCTTGGTGGTTGCCTTCCCTGCAGAAAATGGAATAGCATCAGCAATTCACTATTTATCATTGGGTCGGTTGTTAGCAGTGCATGATCGGTGTAAAACCTTGCTGTTGACTCATTGAAATTACCAGTGCTTAAGATGGAATACGCTTTATCGTTCAACCCGTCGTTTTTTACCACGAGGGCGATCTTGGAATGTACTTTGATCTCGGGAATGCTGTATATAATCTTTACACCCGCGGCTTTCATTTGCTTACTCCAGAATATATTGTTGGCTTCATCGAATCTTGCCTTCAATTCTATAAACGCTGTTACTTTTTTTCCATTCTTGGCGGCACTGATCAGTGCATTAACTATGTGCGAGTCGGCCGCTACACGATACAAAGTGATATATATTTCAGTAACATCTGGGTCGATAGCTGCCTGGTTGAAAAACGCCAGGATCGTATTGTAGGAATCGTAGGGCATATGCAGCAGCAACTCCTTTTCGTCCAGTATGTTGAATACATCAGCATAGGAACGCAACGCGGGAAGCACCAGTGGCTTTTGCTGAGAGTAAGTTGGACCTTTTACAAGGTCTGCCAGCAAAGAAAGGTCGCGAAGGTTATGATATCGGCCACCCACAAACATTTCTTCATGTCGGATATTATAAGCAGTTGCCACGAATAGCTGGATGTTGTTGGGCATCCCTCGTTCAAACAGGAAACGAGATGGGGGACCGTAGTCGCGCTTTTTCAGCTTTCTTTCGATCTTTTTTTGCAGATCGCCCGAATACTCATCTGCAAGATTAAGCTCCGCATCGCGATTGAACTTTATGTTGTAGCTGCCAACGATCTCAAACCCCGGAAAAATAAATTGTACATTTTCTCTAATGATGTCATCAATGAAAATAATATAATCTTTATTGTCTACAGGCGATAAGTTGAAGAAACGTGGCAATCTATCGGAGGGAATGTTGACAATGCTGTGGAGTAGGTTCTCATCGCCTTTTTTCCTCAGAACTACTATTAGATATAGCTTGTTGTTTTCAGGCAAAAAACTGTCGCGTGCATCGTTATTTAGTAGTACTGGCTGGATAAATGACAGTACTCGCGAAAGAAAGATTTCTCTTATCTCGTCTTTATGTTCGGCGAGAATTTCGGTATCGTAATAGAGTACCGTTCCTGAACTGTTTAATTCAGGAAGAATGTCATGACTGAGTATCTTGCCGAATTCTTCCAATTGATGCTCGATCATGATCTGTATCTGCTCCGTAAGTTCCTTGTCAACATCTTCAAAGTGCTTTTTACGAGTTTTGGCACTTAAACGAGCGATGGCCAATACCGCCGGGTAGCGTACGCGAAAAAATTCGTCGAGGTTCGATGAAAAGATAGAAAGGAATTTGATGCGCTCCAGTAAAGGCACTTCCGTACAGGATGCTTCTTTCAATACCCTGTGGTTAAACCCGAGCCAGCTCAAATCCCTGTTGTATTGCATATTACAGTGGCGGTGTGGATGGTGAAGAGATGATGGTGGTGTTTGCGGGCTCATGGAACGCCACAGCCAGACCAAAAGCAATAACAGAGACAATAATTCCGACCATGAATACGTTGTACGCAGCCCGGATGAGGCGATACTTCCTTCCCAGTACGACACCCAGCTGATGAATATCTTGTATCAGCGAGCCATATAAATAGTCTTTGTCCTTCATCATTGTGCCCATAGCCCATTGATATTCTTCAAGCGATGACTTGTAAAAATTGCCAAAAAATAAAAGGTTGGTTCTTTTGCTCATGATATCATTTTTGCTAAAACGTCCCTGAGAAACTTTAGGCCGCGTTGCAAGTATCGCCAATACGATGGTGCTTACAGAAAAAAGTAAGAAGATTATAGTAGGGATGGTCAGGTGTGTGTCAACTTCCAATCTGCGAAGCAGCACGGACAGTATCACGGATATAATGATCGAGTTTACCGAGATTAGGATGTTGGCTTTGCCATCGGCCATGTTGCTCAATTCGAGATGATTTTCAGAAGTGAGACGAAGCATTGTTTGAATACCTCTTGTCACCAGGCTGGTCTTTTGTTTGCCCTGTGCTTGTGCATCCTTTTCATCCTCAAACAAAGTGTTACTGGCATTAGCAGATGTGGCTTTCAGGTATTTTTTTCTTGCGCGCTCTATATTGTCCTGTTTACCCTCGTCAAGCAACATCTTACAGTAGGAAGTAAAAAACTGATGGCCTTCAAGAATATCGAGCGTGTTCTTTTCCCAATCGAAAGTGAGCGTTTGATAGTTTCTTAAGTTAAGTTCCTTTTTGACCAGTCTGTTAGTCTTTTTAAAGTCTTTTGTACCGAAATGATAAGTATCTGCGTCACAAACTATTTCCTGCAAAAGGTTTTTAGGCTCACGTGGCATTTTTGTAGCCATGATACATTCTTCAACACTTTTTGCAAGTTCTTCACTTGCATTTTCCTGCTGCATGAAAATGCGCATGATTTCCACACTCTTTTCTTCATGTTTGTCTATCTCGGCAAACAGGTGGCCGGTATCGTGAAACCATGCAGCGATATAAATGACTTGCATCTCACTATCGGATAGCTGATAATGCGCAGCAATCTCTTTTGCCCGGTTCACCACATTTTGTGTATGTTCCAGGTTGTGAAAAAGAAGGTTCGGGTGGGGATATTCATCGAATAAGTTACTGACGTAGTCTTCAGCCTTTTGATATATGCTGTTACTCATGTCTAAAAAATTAAGTTTAGTTTAGTTCCGAAAGAAATATTGATTAGCGTTTCTTCGTTGGATACACCAATGGTGGCACCAACGATCAACAGGTTATAAGGTATATAGAACAAACCGCCGCCATATGCGTGATGCCACTGTCTTGAGCTTTCACCTGTCATCCATACCCGTCCAATATCATTGAATCCAATGACACCTATTGTTCCGGGCAGTATATAAGACCGTACGTTAGCAAGCTTATATCTAAGCTCTATGTTGTTGTAAGCAAGCGAACGACCGGAGAACCGGTTTTTTCTAAATCCCCGTAGATAGTTGTTAGCGCCTAGATTAACCGCCTGGAAGTATTCGAAGTTGTCGCTGAATATATGGGCTCCGCCAATCCGGAAGATAGACACTAGCCTATCGTTGTTCAGCCAGCCGTTATATAAAGCTGCATCCGATCTCAGAACAGTAAACGGATCGCTTTGCTTAGTAAGCCCTTCTACATGCTGAAACTCTGCAGACCAGTCGACACCGTTAGCTGGGTATACTTTATCGGTGACAGTATTAAAGTTAAGAATCGCACGTGCACCAGCGTAAGTTAGCGTAGTGTACACACTTTGTGAGTCCAGGCCAATCACTTCAGGTGTTTCAATGATCTTGCCACGGTTATTTTCTCGCGAGTTCCAGTAACGATAAAAACTCGGACCTAGGCTGATCCTAAAGTTTTTGGCGGGATCGACGGCGCCTAATATATCAGCAGATATATACTTGAACCGCGTACGGTAATAGAACATGTCCTTGTCCGGATCTTTTTGCGTTTCATTTCCGAGACCAAAAAAGTTGAAAAGTGCTGGGTTTTGAAATTCGAAATAGGGCATTACGTCAATTTTGCCCATGGCATCGGTAAATGTTCCTGTGTATTTGATTTTGTATGCCTTGTTAGCTAGTGCATATAAGAATGACAGGTTATTGTTGGAGGCAAATGGTTCTTTTTTAAAGCCGTATGTTTCTATTTCGAAGCCCAAACCCAACAGTACGCCATCATCAG
The DNA here is from genome assembly GCA_021156265.1 of Flavipsychrobacter sp. GTDB lineage: Bacteria > Bacteroidota > Bacteroidia > Chitinophagales > Chitinophagaceae > Polluticoccus. The sequence continues at coordinate 21,732 of JAJNBR010000003.1, read as the reverse complement.
CATTATATCCCCCGGTCACATAAGGAAACCTATAAAGTTGGGTGTACTTATATTCATGATAATTGAACTGGTTGATTGTAGAATCGCTTGAAAGGTGTTTATTGGTCCTTTGCTTATTTAAGATGTTATTGTCTTCGTCGGTAAAGTCGTAAATGTGCTTTCGGTTTTTCCCCTTAAGATCATAAGCATCGTTGCCAGTACCTCCAAGTAGTCTCAATTTGATCTGTGATTGGGCGGTTGCGTTTACCTGGAATTCGTCATTGCCGGCAAGTCCGTAGAGACGAAGCTCTTTAGTAGTGTAACCATCAAATTCTCGTGAATATATCAGTCTCTGTGTGTCCGAATCTTCAAGCGAAAATACCTCTACGAGCAAAGCATTATCTTTATCGGAAAGTTTGAAGCGTTCTCGTTGGTCGCTGCCGGCAATATTTACTTTTTTTGCGAGAAATGCATGGTATTTTAAGCCTGCCTTCAGCAATAAGTTTCGCCGACTTTTGAGCTTAGCGGAGATTTTTTGTCCCGACAGGTCGTATACTTCAGCAGGTAACTGTCGTACAGCCTGGTCAATGACGGTGTCGGTTAAGCTAGCTTGCATGTTTGTTATGACCTCAACCCAGTCATTTTTTTCAAGACCATTCAGGAACAATCGGTCGAAATCACGCGCTGGATAACTCAACCAGTTTATCTTAGGAATATCGTAACGTAGTCCTTTGATAAAAGGCATTCGTTTTAGGGACAGATATCGAGGTAGCAAGCCATCGGTATAAAAGAACGCCTGATCGCGGTCGCGGGGAACTGCATAATACACCTTTCCTTTACCGGTATCAATTACTCCCCAACGCCACTGGTCGAAATGCCGGTCAAAGTCAGCGATCAAAATATCAAGCATACGGGCATTAAGAACGGTTCGCTGATCGATCAGGTGATCGTTTTCAGCGAATATGTTTTCTATGACCTTAGCGGTGCTTTTGGTTTCGCTACTATCACCAGTTGCGTCTTTTTCTTCCAGAATGCAGACCGTATTGGCGAAAAGCTTGCTGTATCTGCCGAAAGAGGTATCATCAGCGACGAAATAAAATTTCGGATTCGAGGATGGTATGTTTGCGGCTGCTGACAGTGTGGGTATAGCTAAAGGAGCATACGGGTGTGACGCTGAGATCATATCCTGGATAATACTTTCGGCTACCGAATTCCTGAAGTTTTCCGGGATGACTTTTGCGGGGTCTTTGTCAACCGTCCTTAATTTCCACTCTCTTCCATTTTTATCTACCAGCGTTGCAGACAGCGTTTGTTTGCCCCCACCTATCTCGGTGATCTTGAGGCCACCCATTTCTTTACTCAGGTCAAATACTTTTAGCTTTACCGGCACAGACCACTCTTCGCGATAGTTCCTTCCTAATAGTGTTCTACGAAGCCAGCTCGGATCCTGGTATTGTATACTGGCGGGAGTTAAAACAGAATCGGGAGTTATGTATAAAGCCTTAGTCCCTGCGATGGCAGTATACATACTGTCCGCCTGGCCCAAACAAGTGAAGCCGGATAAAAGTAGTGCGGTTATGGCGATAGGCAGTTTCATCGAGGTTTCTTGTTATATCGAAAGATCATTATGTTAGCTACTCCAATTTCTGCCGCTTCGTTTGACACGATCATATCACCGGTAGGGGTAAACGTGAGACCTTCAGGCTGCTTAAAATCGGTACGTGACAGTTTGAACACGTTTTTTGCTTTACCGTCTGGGTCAGCAACAACCAGCAATTTATTGATGGCTGATATAATATAGAGCTCATTTGTTACCGGATTAATAGCCGCAGCAGACGGTTTGAACTTTATTGATTTTTCGCCTATCATCGTCGCAATACGTTTTACGTCAATCGTAAACGAACTGTCACTAAACTTAGAAGTATAAGGATCGAATGTGAACGTACTAAGCACTTTCTTTTTATCCGACTCACAGTCTTTACATATCATGATAATCTTTTTCGAGAACGGATCAAAATAGATTATTTCGAACTCATTGCCGCTGCCAAGTGGGAACGTATATTCATTGAGAAAGAGCGAGTCAGTTGAAATGAATTTGAAACCCAGAATGTTGCCGGTGCTTTTCAGCACGTAAAAAACGCTGTCAAGCAAAAGCAAGTCTTCGAAATCACCTCCATCTGCAAACTTCCATTTTTGAATAGCGCCTAGCTTGTCTGGATATATTTTATATAACCATCCGCGTTCATCATTAATAGCCAGTATACTTGTATCCTTAGGGTAAAAGGCTACGCCTGATATTTCATCCAGTTCTATCGGCAACTTGTATACATATGGTCTGTCTAGGGCATAACGCGAGGGACTTTCCGAAGGGTCGTCTCCTGTGATGCTGCAGCTACCTGTCAACAGTACGAAAAACAAGACCGTCAGCATCATCAGCTGATTTCTCGTTACGCTGTAAGTATTTGTCATTGTTTGAAATAGCTTCTCAGCTATACAATACAAATCTGTTGCCCTACGCAATTTTTGAAAAATACTAATGCTTTTGACCTTGCAAACGAGTGGATAATGCGATTATTGGGAAAAAATGTCTACACCTTTTATCTTCAGAGATAGGCAAAGACAATAATCAATACCTTTGTTAAGGTAAGCTCACGTTCTAATTGGATCGCATTGGCAATGAATATTTTATCGAAATTATTTGGTCGCTCGAAGGGTAAAGAGGAAGCTGCTGAACAAAGTTTTCCGATAGTTGCAGATTGGTCGTTTTTGCATACGGATATGCATTCCCACCTCATTCCCGGCATTGATGATGGTGCTCAAACTGTTGACGATAGTATTATGCTTGTAGAGAAATTGCAGTCGATGGGTTTTAAAAGCCTGGTGACTACTCCGCATATAAAATCTGATCACTACCCGAACACTGCGGCGATCATTCAACAAGGCCTTAAAGATCTGAGGCTGGCACTCGCCGAAAGAAATATCAATATTCCTGTACATGCAGCCGCTGAATATTACATTGACGATCATTTTATGGACTTGCTGGAAGCAAAGGACTTGCTAACGGTAACTGAAAACCAAGTGCTGGTAGAGATATCCTTTCTTGTAGAGCCTATAAGTTTTCATGATATCTTATTTAAAATGCAAATGGCAGGGTATAGGCCTATTCTTGCACATCCCGAGCGATATGGTTTCTATCATGGCAAACCTGACGCTTATCGCGAATTGAAAAACCGTGGCTGCCTATTGCAGCTAAATACGCTTGCGCTAACCGGATATTATGGGAAACCGGTAAAACAAGCTGCCGAGAAAAACTTAAAAGATGGCCTCTATTCATATTGCGGAACTGACATGCACCATATCAAACACGCAGATGTTATTTATAATATGATGAGCTCTGGCATATTAGGTGAGTTGCAGCGCTATCCTTTCCTCAATTCAAAGCTGCAGCAAGGCCTTCTCTGATATTTTCTTTTTTATCGCCCACTCTGTGTATTTTCTGAAAAACATTGTATTTTTTCATCGAATTTGAGTAATTAATTTACTCGTTATTGGCAAGTCGGTTGTGACTGACTACGGCGAAGCCATGTCGATACCTCACTGTTTACCAAATGCTTGAAACTCTTATATCCTCCCGCACCCGGATCAAACTGTTGATGAGGTTCTTTTTGAATCCCGGGACGACAGCTTATTTGCGTGGTCTTGCTGAAGAGTTCAAGGAAAGCACCAATTCAATCAGGATAGAGCTGAATCGTTTTGAAGAAGCCGGGATGCTATTGTCGGAAAATAAGGGGAATAAGAAGATCTATATGGCCAATGGGACGTACCCATTGTTAAGCGATCTTCATAAGATTCTGCTCAAGTACATAGGTATAGACCGTGTAATAGAAGTTGTGATAGATAGAATGGGGCAGTTGGACAGGATGTACCTTGCGGGTGACTATGCTAAGGGGAAGGACTCCGGCATCATAGATCTTGTGTTTGTAGGCAACGTTGATAAAGTATACCTGATAAACCTTGTAACAAAAGCGGAGAAACTAGTGGATAGAAAGTTGCGATTTCTTACCTATGAGTCAGATGAATGGGAAAAGCTGATGCCCGCACATGATAAAGAAAAGTATTTACTCCTTTGGGAAAATAAATAGTCAGAATGCCCTGGTACGTACTCTACACAAAACCAAGAAACGAAAAAAAGGTAGCACAGTTGCTAACAGCTAAAGGTATTGAGGTTTACTGTCCGGTAAAAGAAGAAATACGGCAGTGGAGTGACCGTAAAAAGAAAGTGGTTGAACCTGTATTCTCTTCTTACATCTTTGTTAACCTTAATGATTATAACGAGGAACACTTGCCGGTGCTTATCACTCCGGGTAGTGTTCGGTTCCTATGGTGGAACAAAAAGCCAGGTGTCGTTCAAGACAAGGAGATACAGGCTATAAAGGAGTTCTTAAATAGCTATAAAGGGGCGGAAATAACAATAGAGGTAACGAAAGGACAGCAAGTAATAATAAATGAAGGGCCTTTGAAAGACATTCCAGGTACCGTTTTGCAGGTAAAAGGGAACAAGGTTTACCTTCTTGTAAAGACCCTTTCTCTAACCCTTGTTGCCACTGTACCCATACAGTCGTTAAAACCATAAATGTTGCGCTTGTGAAACTAAAAGACTCTCGTATATTAGTTATCGGCGGAGCCGGCTTTATCGGTTCCTTCGTTGTCAGGGAGTTGTTGAGGCATCCCGTTCGTGAAGTGATCATTTATGATAATTTCACTCGTGGTAAACATGAACACATAGAAGACTGCCTGGCAGATGATCGTTGCAGTATATATCCATTTGGCGGTGATATACGCGAAACGGATATTTTAGACAAGGCATTTGCAGGAATTGATTATGTATTCCATCTAGCGGCCATGTGGCTTCTTCATTGCAAAGATTTTCCACGTACGGCATTTGATGTAAATATTGCCGGAACGTTTAACGTGCTAGAGGCTTGTGTGAAGCATAACGTAAAAAAATTGGTTTATTCATCATCCGCTTCAGTGTACGGCGATGCTGTGGAAGTGCCGATGACAGAAAGTCACCCTTTCAATAACAAGAATTTTTACGGCGCTACTAAAATATCAGGCGAGGCTATGTGTACTGCATTTCATGACCGGTACGGCCTTGGTGTGATTGGTCTTCGCTATATGAATGTTTACGGTCCAGGGCAGGACCAACACGCTGTGTACAGCGGCGTAGTACCTATCATGCTGAATAAAATAGATGGAAACGAGCAGCCCCATATCAATGGTGACGGATCACAAGCCTACGACTTTATCTATGTGGAAGACGTTGCAAGATGTAATGTAGAAGCATTGTTGTCTGAGGTGGACTATGGCTTTTACAACGTAGGTACAGAAGTGCAAACCACGATAAGGCAATTATGCAATACGATACTGAGGTTAAAAGAATCAGATCTTGAAGTGATTTATAAGCCCTATAGCGAAGACGATGCACGCGCGCTCGTGAAGAATCGAATTGGATCGATGGAAAAGGCGAACGCAGAGCTTGGTTTTATGTATCAATACTCGCTTGAAGAGGGTCTCAAGCGGTTGATTGAATGGCGGGATGGGAAAAAAATGAAGGCGCTCGTTTAATGACTACATTGAAAAGGAATATACCTATATCTCTCCCCAGTATGGGGCAGGAAGAATTGGATGCGATCAGTGAGCCGATCCTGTCAGGTTGGATAACGCAAGGACCAAAAGTAAAAGAGTTTGAACAGCTATTTGCAGCAAGACATGGTGTAAAACATGCACTGGCCGTTTCGAATTGCACGACAGCATTGCACCTCGCGCTGGTAGCCCTAGGTATTGGTGCTGACGATGAGGTGATCGTGCCTGCTTTTACTTGGGTAGCTACTGCAAATGCGGTAATATATTGTGGAGCAACGCCTGTTTTCGTTGATGTCGATCCGCTTACGTTTAATATCGATCCTAAAAAGCTCAAAGAAAAAATCACTCCGAAGACAAAGGCGATCATTCCGGTTCACCTGTTTGGCTTGTGTGCTGATGTTGATCTGATAAAAGAGATCGCACCTCAAATAAAAATTGTAGAGGATGGTGCTTGTGCAGCAGGTGCTGCCTTGAATGGCAAGCCAGCCGGCAGCTTAGGAGACATTGGTTGCTTTTCTTTTCATCCCCGCAAGTCAATCACGACAGGAGAAGGTGGCATGCTCACCACCAATGACGATGAGCTTGCTGATCGCTTGAATAAATTGCGTAGCCATGGCGCCTCAATATCAGAAGAAGAAAGACATAGCGGCCCCAGGCCTTACATACTACCGGAGTTTGACATGGTGGGATATAATTACCGGATGACCGACCTGCAAGGGGCAATTGGCCTGGCACAGCTTAGAAAACTGGATGCGTTTATTGAAGAGCGGTCATGGTGGGCAAATTTTTATAGCGATGCATTCGCCCAAGTTCCATGGTTGAGAACTCCTGTATACGAGGATAGGTTTTATCACGGATGGCAATCGTACGTGTTATTCGTAAACGAAGAGCTCTCACCTGTAAGACGAAACGAGCTTATGGAGTATTTGCAGCAAAACGGCGTAAGCACAAGGCCTGGCACACATGCTGTTCATATGCTCGGTTATTACGCACGTACTTTTGGCATTAAACCTGAAGATTTCCCTGGGGCTTTTGCTGCTAATGAATATTCAATGTCTATACCGCTTCATAACAAAATGAATGAGGCAGATTATAATTATGTTGCCGATTTGATCTGCAACTTGTAACAATGTGTGGCATAGCAGGTATATATAATTTGAATGGCGCCCAGGTCGCTAAGCATACACTGGATCGTATGACGAAAATGCTTGTCCATCGTGGTCCCGATGGACAAGGTATTTATATTGATCAGAATATCGGCTTAACACATCGTCGGTTGGCGGTATTGGATCTATCTGATAATGGCAAGCAGCCGATGTCCTCTGCAAACGGGAAATGGACGATTGTCTTTAATGGTTGCATCTATAATTTTAAAGAGCTGCGTGAAGAATTGATCGAATATGGTTGCTCTTTTATTTCGACAACCGATACTGAGGTTATTGCTGAAGGGTTGTCGGTTTTTGGGCCCTCTTTTTTTGAGCGCTTTAATGGAATGTTCGCTATTGGCGCCTGGAATAGCGAAGAACAGGCTTTATATTTAAGCCGTGACCGGTTCGGCGTGAAGCCTTTATATTATTGGTTTAACGGCAGTACGCTGGTTTTTGCATCAGAAATAAAGGCCATTCTTCAACATGATCAATATTGCATTGATGTTGATCACAGTGCATTAAATCAATATTTTACTTTTCAAAACGTTTTTACCTATAACACCCTTTTTAAAGGTGTGACCATGTTGCCACCAGCAAATACGGTTAAGATCACGGCACAATCTACGGCTGTCAAACATTATTCCTGGTGGGATTATGATTTTTCTGCAACTGACGCAACGATGTCATTTGAAGATGCAGTGTCGTTGACAAAATCTGGATTTGAGCTAGCTGTGGAAAGGCAGATGGTCGCCGATGTGCCGGTTGGCGCTTATTTGTCGGGTGGTATGGATTCCGGCTCCATTACTGCAATTGCGTCAAAAAAGGTAGGACGGTTGAACACATTTACAGCAGGATTTGATATGTCAGGTGTAACAGGTGTAGAGGCCAATTACGATGAGCGCCGCGATGCCGAGCTCATGGCTAATCATTTTAAGACAGAGCATTACGAGCAGGTCATCAACGCAGGCGACCTTAGCTGGTCATTACCCAGACTGGTATGGCATTTGGAGGACTTGCGCGTAGGTATGAGCTATCCTAACTATTACATCAGTCGGCTGGCCTCCAAATTTGTAAAAGTTTGCCTTCAAGGCACTGGAGGCGATGAATTGTATGGTGGCTACCCATGGAGATACTACCGTGTATTCAAATCGTTAGGCCAGCGAGAGTACTTCGACAACTACTATAGTTTCTGGCAGAGATTAGTATCAGATGAGGAGAAGCTGAGCTTGTTTAATGTAAGTATGCACTCGCAAATAGATATCACTGAGCCGAGAACTGTATTTGAGCGTGTATTTACTTTTAATGATAAACTCAGTTATCATACACCGGAACAGCATATCGCTAATAGCCTGTATTTCGAAATAAAAACTTTTCTGCCAGGCTTGCTATTGGTAGGCGATAAACTGTCGATGGCAAATGGCCTTGAAGAACGTTTTCCTTTTTTGGATAATGACCTTGTTGCAATTGCGCAAAAAATTCCGGTAGGACATAAATTAGGCAATTTGTCTGCCATGGTGCAGGTGAATGAAAATGCATTGGCAGATAAAAGAAAAGCCTACCTCGAAAGTAACGACGGGAAAACGGTGTTGCGTAAAGCTATGTCGGCCTTTCTTCCCGAATCTGTCCTTAATCGTAAAAAGCAAGGGTTTTCTGCACCCGACGAAAGCTGGTATCGTGGGGAAAATGCTGAATACATCAGAAGCACGCTTCTGGGAAAGAAGACTGTTTCCGCTGCTTTTATCAATACGAACTATGTTGAACGCATTATTAAAGAGCATACAGAACATAAGGTCAACCATAGACTACTGCTTTGGTCGTTCCTTTGTTTTGAGTGGTGGTGCAAGATATTTCTGGAAAATCATGCGGTAGAGGGCTTGCCAAATATTTCAACTGCAAATGAGAAAGCTGGACCTATCGGGGTTTGATAAGGGCAATTTCGGCAACAATGTTGAAATATGCTGCGAAGAATTTATTTCAACCGGTCGTTTTGTGTTGGGCGATAACGTAACTATTAAGGCACAAAAGATTGTATTAGGTAATAATGCCCGAATCGAAAACGATGTAATGATACGCTCACTGCGTGGCAACATGGAGTTATTTAGCATGGGTGATGAAAGTCTCTTAGGTTTTAACTCGCAGGTGCTAGTGCCAGAATTAAAGATGGGTGATTATAGCCAGATATTTAATTCAGCCTTGGTCAGCGGACACAAATCCGTAACAATAGGACATAACTGTTGGGTTGGACAGGGCGCGATCTTAAACAGTGCGGAAACGCTTTCTATCGGGAATAACGTGAGAATGGGTGGAAGCCAGATTTGGACGCACGTTGCAAGCGGCGAATTGCTGGAAGGTTCGAATTTTTATAACGAAGCGCCGGTAACTATTGAAGATAATGTATGGCTAATGGGTTTCGGCCATACTGTGGTGCCGGGTGTAACACTGGCTCGCAATTCAGTGATAATGGCTGGCTCGGTAGTCACGAGGTCAACTGAAGCATTTAAGACGTATTCGGGCATACCGGCTACAGACGTTACCGATAAATTGCCAGCCTGGCAGCAAATGACACTTGACGATAAATTCGTCAAGCTGCAGGAATTTACAGCAGAGTTTGTGCAACAACATCCGCAATACAGCGGAAGTGTGTTTTGTGCTGATAATGCTAGCATGCTGGCTGGTCAGCTTAAGCGCGGAGAGCCAAGCCTGTTTTTTTTCAAGCAAACCGATCTGGATGATCACGTAAACAACGTACACAGTGTTTTTGATTTGACATCAAAACAATACGTCAAACGTCGAAGCGACATAGAAGTAAGTTGGGTAAAGTTTGCGCTTGGATATCGAGCCAGGTTCATTCCATACGATATGTAACTATGAGAATTTGTTCCCGTTGTATTTATGATGAAACTGTGTCCGGGGTTTCCTTTGACGCTGCTGGGCTGTGCAACTATTGCAAGATGATCGATAACCTCAGCGCGCAATACAAAACTGCAACAGCTGAAGGTGAGCAAACCTGGCTTCAAATAGTTGCCGAGATAAAAAGGGCCGGTAAAGACAAAAAGTATGATTGTATTGTTGGTGTGAGCGGAGGTACTGATTCGTCTTATATGATAGCTAAAGCGATTGACTGGGGTTTACGCCCTCTGGCAGTACACTATGACAATACATGGAATACAGCCATCGCTACCGAGAATATTCGAAAAGTATTGACCAAACTGGATGTAGACCTGTATACGCATGTTGTGGACAACAGGGAAGCAGATGATATTTTTAGATCGTTTTTCTATGCGAATGTTCCGGAAATAGACGGCCCCACAGATATCGCGCTGGCGGAGACTCTTTATCGCGCTGCCGCAAAATATAAGATCAAATATATTCTTGAAGGTCATTCCTTCATGGCTGAAGGTGTCTCGCCTTTGGGCGCGGCATATGTAGATGGAGGGTACATTAAGGCCATTCATAAGAAATTTGGACAAGTCAGAATGAAAACGTTTCCAAACATGACGTTTGGCAGGTTTTTGAAATGGACTTTGGTATATCGAATTAAAAAAGTGCGCCCATTCTGGTACATCAGCTACGATAAGGCCAGTGCAAGGGAATTTCTCGAAAAGGAATTTAACTGGCAATACTATGGTGGACACCACCTGGAAAATCGCATGACTGCGTTTAATCATTCAGTGTATTTTCCGAAAAAGTTCAAAATAGATCAGCGTAACAATAGCCTTTCGGCTGCTGTGCGTAGTGGCCACATGAGTAAGGAAGAGGCACTGCGCCAGTATGCAAAGCCACCCTATGTGGAAGACGAGATCATACCTTATTTCAAGAAACGCCTTCAAATAAGTGATGCAGATTTTGAAACAATAATGAGCGGTGAGCGAAAATACTTTTGGCAATATCCGACCTATAAACAGCGGTTTGAACGACTCCGGCCGATGTTTTATGTTTTGGCAAAATTCAGCTTGGTGCCAATGAGCTTTTATCTGAAGTATTGTTTCCCTTTTAAAGCGGGACATAAGTGATAACGATTGTCAACTACGGAATGGGTAACTGCGGATCCGTTCGAAATATGTTGAAGCGGATCGGCGTGCAGGCTGAGATAGCTAGCGACATTGAAGCAATAAAAAAAGCAAAAAAAATCATTCTGCCTGGTGTCGGCTCTTTCGATGCGGCGATGAACCGGATAGATGATCTTGGTTTACGGGAAGTCCTGGACACAAAAGCACTGAAGGAGAAAATACCGGTGCTGGGTATTTGCCTTGGTATGCAATTGTTGACACGCCGCAGCGCAGAAGGCGTATTGGATGGTTTAAATTGGGTGGCTGCAGAAACAATAAAATTCGAGCCTGGCGAGAACTCCTTAAAAGTGCCCCATATGGGATGGAATTTAAGCCGCAAGGTGCAATCTCACGATCTGACAAGCTCTTTCGGCCCTGATACCCGTTTTTATTTTGTCCATTCCTTCTATGTTGAAATGAGCAATGAAGCACACGTGCTGGCATGCACGCATTATGGATATGACTTTGCTTCCGTAATAACCAATGGGGACAACATTTTCGGTGCGCAATTTCATCCTGAAAAAAGCCATAGTTACGGGATGCGGTTTTTGGAGAGTTTTTCAAAAATATAACCATGTTGCGAACCAGAGTCATTCCATGCCTGCAACTGATAAACAGAAGTCTCGTTAAAACGGTGCAGTTTAAAAGGCATAGTTATATCGGTGATCCGGTAAACACCGTTCGAATATTCAACGAACTTGAAGTAGATGAACTTTGCTTTTTGGATATTCGCGCTTCGGTTGAAGGACGCTTGCCGGATTACGAGCTCTTAGAGCAAATAGCTGAAGAGTGTTTTATGCCGCTAGCCTATGGCGGAGGGGTTAAAACAGTTGCATCAGCAAAGAAGATAATGAACATAGGTTTTGAGAAGGTGGTTATAAACACGGAAGCTTTCAAACGTCCGCAGTTCATTCGTGAACTGTCAGATCAGTTTGGCTCGCAAGCCATTGTAGGATCAATGGATATAAAACGTAATGTTTTTGGGAAATATCAGGTTTATATCAACGATGGTACCGAAAGAGTGCAAATTGATCCTCTGCGTTGGGCTGAAAAACTTGTTGAGGCCGGTGCCGGCGAACTGTTAGTTACTTCTATGGACAAGGACGGAACATGGAGCGGCTACGATCTTCAGTTATTGGCAAAGATTGCAAACTGTGTATCCGTGCCGGTCATAGCCAACGGCGGGGCGGGAAGTATTAATGACCTTCGTGCGGTGGTTGCGGAGGCAAAAGTTTCGGCTGTTGCACTGGGTAGCATGGTAGTGTTTCAAAAGAAAGGTATGGGTGTGTTGATTAATTTTCCGGATAAAGACAGCTTAGAATTTCTTGGGCAATTCCGAGGTACGTCTATTTGAGCACTGTAGGTTGACTATATTTTTATCACAATTTGTATAGCCTTCTATAAGAACGAACAATAAGCATATGCAAAAAGAGCTGCAACCAATATTTGAAGATTCGGATCGAGAGCGCGGGTCTGTTATTACCGTAGAAACTGTTATAGACAAGGTTACCGAGTTTTGGCCATTGCTAGTTGTTTTTGTTGTGGCATCACTCATAGGTGCTTACGTCTATTTGCGATACTCCACACCCGTTTATTTGATACAATCTAAAGTATATGTCAGGGACAATGCGAAAGGGGGAATGGGAGATGGACAGATGTTGCAGGACCTTGGTGTGCATACAGGTGGTGGTACAGTCGACAATGAGATAGAGATTTTCAAAAGCAAACACCTGATGAAGCGCGTGGTGGAAGAATTGGATTTGAATATCCGGTACCTCGTAAAAGGCCGCGTTAAAAATACCGAGTTGTACACAGGCGGACCATTTGTGGTTCTTCCGCAATATCAAAATAATACGCTAAAGACCAGCTATGGATATCGATTGATTCTAACTGGCAACAAGTTCACAATCTATGACGGTAGCGTTGTTCACTCAGGCAAATACGGCGATACAGTTAAGCTTTCGGTCGGACCAATAGTGATTGATGAAAATATCGCTGCAAAACCGGAACTGAAAAATGATGGCGAATTTTTCTTTACCATTAGCCCGGTGGATGCAATTGCAAAAGCGTATTCAAATTCGCTTGTGATAGAGCCGGTTAATAAGCAAGTAAGTATAATTAAGATTTCGATAAGCGATGCGGTACCGGAACGTGGGGAAGATATCGTCAGTAAACTAATTGATGTATATATCCAGGCAAATATTGACGATAGGAATAAGGTAGTAAACGGTACTATTGAATTTGTAGACGACAGATTATCGGAAGTGAAACAAGAGCTGACCGGGGTAGAAAAGGATATCGAGGTTTTTAAAAGTACTAATCATTTTACCAATATTGAAGAACAGTCGAAAGCACTGATCGGCAATACAAACGATAACACAAGGCAACTTTTGCAGAGTGAGGTAAAGCTTAAGGTGATCGCATCCCTTTCTAACTATCTGAAGAACGACCGAAATCATGACCGCATAGTACCGTCGTCGTTTTTTGTTGATGACATTACCCTGCACAATCTCATAAACACCTACAATCAGATTCAGAGCCAAAAGGAGGCGTTATCGCTTACAAATACAGAAAACAGTCCGTATATAAAGAATCTGGATGTCCGGTTGTTAAACTCTCGTCATGATATTCTTGCCAACCTTGCATCTATCAGGAGGAACCTGGAAGTGACAATAGATGAACTGGAAAGGAATAACGCTAGCTACAACGAGAAGATCTCACAAGTACCTGCGCGTGAAAGAATATTCCTTGAATACTCACGGCAACAGAATATTATTGAGCAGTTGTACCTCTTTTTACTAAAGAAAAGAGAAGAAACTGCCATATCGAAGTCCGCAACCATTGCGAGCGCCAGGGTGATCGACCCGGCTGAAGCTGAAACTGTGCCCGTTGCTCCCAATGGCAAAAGGATTTTTCTCATTGCTTTGGTTATAGGGTTAGCCGTTCCGTTGAGTTATATATTTTTAAAAGAGCTGCTGAATGTGAAGATCAGAACCAGGAAAGACCTGAGTAAGATTACAGCGGTGCCGGTGATCGGTGAGATTGGACATAACTACACGGAGCAAGCTATTGCTATAAAAAAGGATAGTCGCAGCCAGCTTTCGGAACAATTTCGCGCACTAAGGACGAATCTTCAGTTTCTTTTGCCGGAAGATAACGAGAAAACTATATTGCTCACCTCAAGTATGAGTGGGGAAGGAAAGTCATTCATTGCTATTAACCTCGCCTGTTCGCTCGCGCTCTTAAACAAAAAGGTAGTTTTATTGGAATTGGACCTGAGAAAACCCAAAATTTCAGTTCATTTTGGAATAGACAACAATGTTGGACTTTCAAATTACGCGATTGGGAAGGCTGAAATTTCGGATATATTGAAACCGTCGGGTGCCTTCGAAGGGCTTTATATAATACCGTCAGGTGCAATTCCGCCCAATCCCGCAGAATTGGTAACACTACCGCGCGTTCGCCAGTTGCTGGAGGAGTTGAAGAAGGATTTCGATTACATTGTGTTGGATACTGCCCCGATTGGGCTGGTTACGGATGCACAATTGTTGAATACTTATGCAGATATTGTGCTTTACGTAGTGCGGCAGGGGTATACGCATCGCCAACAGGTGCAAGCCAGCAATGAATTGCACCAGTCGCGAAAGATGAAACGAATGAGCATTGTTTTAAATGATGTCAAGATAACAAGAGGTAACCGCGCGGGTTATGGATATGGGGTGTATGGGAATGGTTATTTCGATAACGACACTGAAAGCAAAGCAAAACATACACGACTAAAAAAAATAATCAGCAAACTTTAATTTGTTTATGCCAAATCCCCCTTATCGAATTTGTATCATCGGCCTTGGATACGTCGGGTTACCACTCGCTGTTGAGTTCGCAAAATACTATCCTGTAAAAGGATTTGATATCAATCAAAAAAGAATCTCCGAACTGCGGGATGGAGTGGACAATACGCTGGAGGTAGATAACACAGTACTCAAAGAGGTTATCGATTTAAAAAGCAGTCAAAAAGGGATTGATTTCACATCAGAATTGGCAGAAATTGCTGATTGCAACATTTACATCGTTACAGTTCCTACCCCTGTTGACAAATACAATAGGCCGGACTTAACGCCATTATGCAAAGCGAGTGAAACAGTTGGGAAGGTATTAAAGGCAGACGATGTGGTGATCTATGAATCCACGGTATACCCCGGTGTGACTGAAGAAGAATGTGTTCCTGTGCTGGAGCGGATATCGGGGCTGGGTTACAACAAAGACTTTTTCTGCGGCTATTCGCCGGAACGGATTAACCCGGGCGATAAGCAGCATACCGTAACAAAGATCAAAAAAGTGACTTCCGGATCGACGCCGGAAATTGCAGAAGTGGTAGATGGTCTCTATAGGTCTATAATAACAGCGGGCACACACAAAGCTGCCAGCATTAAAGTAGCTGAAGCGGCAAAAGTTATTGAGAATGCTCAACGGGATATAAATATCGCATTCGTTAATGAGCTGGCCAAGATATTTAACCGGATGAACATCGACACGCACGATGTGTTGGCCGCCGCCGCCACCAAGTGGAACTTTCTTGCATTTAAACCAGGCCTAGTTGGCGGCCATTGTATAGGAGTTGATCCATATTACCTGGCCCAAAAAGCTCAGGATGTCGGGTATCACCCAGAGATAATTCTTTCAGGCAGAAGACTAAACGATGGTATGGGCGGTTATATAGCCAATGAGGTCGTGAAACTGATGATCAAAAGAAATGTGCCGGTAAAAAAAGCAGATGTCCTGCTGCTCGGGATTACATTTAAAGAAAATTGTCCCGATGTTCGTAATACTCGCGTGATCGATATAGTAAAGGAACTTAACTCCTATGATATCAACGTAACGACCTACGATCCATGGGCCGATCCTGCAGAGGTAAAACACGAATACGGTATTGAAACGACAAATGAGCTGCCAAGTGGAAAATATGACGCCATAGTATTAGCTGTTGCTCATAAAGAATTTGTTTCTGCCGACTGGCGGGAGCATCTCAAGGAGAACGGGATCATATACGATGTGAAGGGTTGTCTTGACAGGGAGCTAATTCATTCTCGACTATAGAATATGAACTACTTTGCACATCCTACAGCTGTAATTGATGAAGGCTGTATCATAGGGGATAATACTAAGATCTGGCATTTTTCGCACCTAATGCCTGGTTGCAAGATTGGCGCGAGTTGCAACATCGGCCAAAATGTTGTGATTGCCTCAGATGTTGAACTTGGTAATAATGTTAAGGTGCAAAACAATGTCTCTATATATACAGGCGTGACCTGTGGCGATGACGTGTTTCTCGGCCCGTCGTGTGTGTTTACAAATGTCACCAATCCGCGTAGTGCTATTAACAGGCGTGGGCAATATGCACGTACGCATGTGGGCAAAGGCGCCACTATTGGAGCAAACGCTACGATCGTCTGTGGTCATGATATTGGGGAGTTTGCATTTGTGGGCGCGGGGGCTGTAGTGACAAAGCATGTGCTGCCGTATGCACTTGTAGTTGGTAATCCAGGCAGGCAAATAGGCTGGATGAGTGAACATGGTCATCGGCTGGAGTTCGATGATAATGGAACAGCCGTATGTCCTGAAAGCGGCATACAGTATAAAATAGTCGAGGGAGCTGTGGTAAACCTGGGCGTATAGTATTCCACGGTGGATGACGAATCGTTATGGGGCTTGGTAAAAAGGCTGCGAAGGGTTTTTTAAGCTTTCTGTACAGAAACATGCTTGAGAAGCTGGTGGGTATGATCGCAATGATCGTTCTCGCCAGGAAACTGTCACCATATGATTTTGGATTAGTAAGTATATCGGAAGTGCTATTGGCTATCGTTTCCGTCTTCGGTACCACCGGCCTCGCTGAGTATCTTATCGCCTATAGAAAAGATGACAGTGACGAAATCTTTAAAGCGGCTTTCTGGTTTAACATAGTCATTTCAGTAGGAATACTCGTCGTGTTTTTGGCAATAGCGCCGGTTTGGGCGAACTTCCAGGGAGATGACCGAATATGGAAAATATGTGCTTTGCTTGGAATGCTCTTCATGTTTTCTCAGTTGCAGGGCATTCCCAAAACCTGGCTTAGCAAACACATGTTGTTTGAGCAACAGGTAAAAATACAAGCGCCTTTTATTTTACTCATTGCTGTTGGAAAGGTTATTGCAGCATATTGCAATCTTGGGGTTTACAGTCTTTTGATACCAACGCTACTTTTTCAGCCCATCATAACAATCTTGCTTTATCGGAATGTGTCCTTCCGTCCGTCGTGGAGTTTTCACACACACAGATGGAAAGAGATTTTTGGATTTACCAGACACCTGATGGGAGCCAGTATATTAGCCAGAATAGCAGACCAGGGCGATAAAATTATATTGAGTAAAGTACTGGGGCTTGAAAAATTGGGTGTCTACAACATTGCTGTTCAGCTGGCAGATATGTTGACATCTCAACTAGTGATGATTTCAAATAGTATACTGTCAGCTGTATTACCAAAATATGTAGATGACAAAGAGCGGTTCTATAACCATTATATTAATTTTCTGAAAACATTCTCATTCCTCTTATTCCCTGTATTAGGAACGATGATCGTGGCCGCTAAGCCAATTATTTTAACCGTATACGGGCAAAAATGGTTGGATGCAGTCCTGCCGACACAAATTTTGCTGGTATACGCAATGCTTAGAGTCGTAACCAGCTCCTACGGTTGCGTGATGAATTCTTTCCACCGGGTCAAAGACAGCTTTAAAGTAACGCTTGTATATACGCCATTTCATCTTGTTGCGAGCTTTGCAGGGGCATTATTCGGGTTGGCAGGATTGGCAACAGCAGTGATATTGGTTAAATCGGCTTTTGTAAACATAAGTATTAGGCAGATCATGAACACCGTGGAAAAGCCAACAAACAGGTGGTATCGTGATCTCGCCCCTTATTTTCTCAACACATCGGTAATTGTTTTGCTGTTGCTGTTTTTTTCGACTTTTGTGACTACCTATTTCAATCCGGCACCGATATCAGTTATTGTTGTTACAGGTTTTCTTTTCGTAGCAGTTTACTTTATCGCGTTTAAAGTGTTTTTTCAAAACGAGTTGAAAAAAATATCTGCTTTTTTAGGGATTACTTTTCCGAAATCACAGTCAGTATTTAACTTGGTTTTTCGCGTATGATACGTGTTGCACTGATTGGAAACATGAACAATAATTTTTTCGCCATCACCCGTCATTTACGCGACTTGGGTTACGATGCGCATTTATTCTACCGGGTGGCGATGGATCATTTTCAGCCATCGACAGATTCGTGGACCAATGACTATCAATTTTATTGTCATGAGGTGAATTGGCTTGAAAATGGTATTTGCAACATTGATGAGCAGTTTATTCGACAGCAACTGGCAGAGTTTGATTTTTATATAGGGCAGGGTGACGAGGCTGCAGCGGCTTACCGGGCCGGTATTGATATGGACGTATATTATCCGTACGGGTCTGATGTATATAAATACGCGCAGTTACCACAGGAGTTTTTGCTGCGGCATAAATTAGCCTATCACTTACGATCGGCAGACTATTCAAAAACGCGGCGAATGCTTAACAAAGGCACGCCGGCGAAATCGATGCGGGGCGTTATCGCAAATGCGCGATATGTTTGGGTTGATCACACTAATGAAGACTTTGAATCTAAACTCCGTAGCTTGAAGTGTAAAGGCAAGCTGGAGCATGTGCCCATGCCTTTCGTGTATCCTAATGCCTATGCTGAAGTTGAGGCCATGCAAGAAAGTGTCGCGTGGTTGCAGTTGGTCGAAAATGCACGGCAACAATATGATTTGCTGATTTTGTACCACGGACGCCAGGAATGGAAGTCTAGGTACAATGAATTCACGCCCAAGAATACTCATCATCTTATCCAAGGTTTTTCGGACTTTATTCGGCATGAAAAAGGAAACGCTTGCCTGATAATGCTCGAGTATGGATATGATCTGCAGCATTCAAAAGAACTTATTAAGGACTTAGGTATAGAAGAGTACGTGATCTGGTTGCCGAAAATGGCACGAAGAGAGATAATGTGTCTTATTGGTAAGGTGGATGTTTGCGCAGGAGAGTTTGGTAGAAGTTATTTAACCTTTGGCACTATCGTTGAGGCGATGCTGATGAGTAAGCCTGTGATACATCATCGTGATGATAGGCTTTATTCGGATGCATATCCCGAGCTCTATCCGTTGCTTAATGCCAGGGAGCCAGATGAGATATCTAAAGCAATTTCGTTTGCGGTTTCTAATCCGGATGAAATGCGCGAAATGGGTCTCCATGCCTCTGAATGGATTCGACAATATTTTATTAAGCAACCTTTGCAGAGGCTAACAACATTAATCGAGAATAAGGTTCGGAATAATGGCTACGTTACAAACGATACGACACTTTCAGCAATTTAGTAGCTTGTTAGAAGGTCCGGTGCTGGAGATAGGTTCTCTCATTGATCCGTCTTATACGCAATACAAACCACTGGATATACACGTGGACGGCAAGCCTACGCAATACCTTGGAATCGACATATTTCACGGTGATGGTGTTGACCAGGTTGTTAACCTTTGTGATAAGGAGGAAATCACAAAGTTGCCAATTGCGAAATTTCGTACCATTCATTGCCATTATGTAATGGAACATGTGACCGACATTTTCTCAATGGCAAAAAATATCGAAAGCCTGTTGGATGAAGGGGGAGTACTTCTGTTTAGCGTACCCTTCTCCTGGAGGTTGCATCGTATTCCGATAGATATGTGGAGGTTTACACCTCAATCGGTAGACTATCTCTTTCCTAACGTGGAATTCATTGACGAGAAATGTGCGCTGTCAGTCAGGCAGGGTGATAAAACATTTAGACTTGACGAATTCCCGGAATTTGACTTTGGTAGTCGTCTTAATGCACAACCCCGTTATGTCAAATGGTATGTCAAATTGCTGCGTAAACTAAATCTGCACAACAACATATTCAATCAACGGGCATTACTTTATGAGACCAATCTGATGATGTTTGGTGTCAAGCGTAGCAAGCCGGTATATACCTATATAGATCCTGTTTACGTGTGATCGTGATGGAAAAGATCAGGATACTATTTACGATACCCAACTTTTTGACTGCCGGTAGCGGTCGGGAAATGTTTAACATCATTGAGCGGCTGGACAAAGATCTGTTTGAACCGTTTATTGCCGTGCAACAGCCTGGCGGTGATTTATACGCCGAGATACAAAAGAAAGGTTACCCGGTCATTACGGAGCAGTTTTCTGTTGATGAGCGTGTACCGCTACCCGGTAAACTGATGGAATCCTTCTTTCTTGCTAAGAAATTCAGGTCTTATAACTTCCATATTTGGCAGTCCTTTAATTGGTCCTCCGACTACACAGAAGCCCTGGTGGCAAAATTTTCAGGGGCCCGGTATGTGTATGTCAAAAAAAATATGAACTGGGACAGGTTGGCATGGAAGGTGAAAAGTTATTTATCCACCGCCATAGTAGCACGAAACTCAACGTTGACAAATGGACCGCTTTCGGCGAGCGGTTTGCAACGAAAAACATTTTTTGTTCCTGGGGGAGTTTCTTTGAATATATCAGTAACGCCCTCAGCCAGGCTAAGAGATCGTTTGTGTATACCTTCTGATGCAACCTTGATTAGCTGCGTTGCCCAAGTCGTGCGATCCAAAGACCAGGCAACTTTGATAAAGGCGGTCAGTGAGATAGAAAATGCTTACTTGGTTTTGGCTGGAGCAGAGAGGGATGCTGAATATGTAAAGAGTCTTCGTGATCTGGTCGTATTGCACAAACTAGAGAAGCGGGTGGTGTTCATGGGAGCCATTGCTAATGTTACTGAGCTGCTTAATGCCTCGGATATTTTTGTTTTGCCTACCACAAATAGAGGTGGACATGAAGAAGGTTGTCCGGTAGCATTGCTGGAAGCGATGGCTGCCGGAGTGCCATGTATTGCAAGTAATGTAGCCGGCAGTAGAGATCTTATCAGATCGCAGCAAACGGGCTTGTTATTCAAACCGGAAAATGCAACTGAATTAGCTGAGTGTATAAGAAGCTACATCGACAAACCAAGCGAAGCAAAGAGGTTTGCCGACAATGCGCGCAAAATGGTTTCGAAAGACCATTCGCTTGATAAAGAAGCATCCGGGTTCTCAAATATGTATCTACAGATTTTGAAGCGATGAGTGCGTTTTGCGATATATGGATTGGTTCGACTTCGCCTGTTTATGCCCGGACGGGGAACGCAAGCTGGAAAAATTGTAGCGATACAACACATTGTTTTTCGAGCGTAGCGCAAAACGGGGGTGTTAACTATATAAATAAACACTCTTCACCAAGGTATACACTTTTCACGCTGGGTCAATTTTACGAAAATGTAGATCCGCAACACCTCATTGAAACGTGCACAAGGTTTATTGACGGACAGGTTGCAACATTTGATGATCCGGCTGGACATTACCTGGTGTTTCTTTTTGACAAGCAGTTGAAAGAATGGCATGTGTTTACCAACCGGTTTGGCACTTATCATGCGTATTGGCTGAACGATGGAAAACAAAAAGCAATAGGCACATACTTTCTCGGGTTAGCCCGTCAGTCAAGCGACAAGAAACTTGACTGGGAAGGAATTTCAGGTTTTTTTGGAGTGGGCTTCTTTCAGGGTACCACAACCTATCTCAAAAACATTCAAATCCTGGCACCGGCTACGCACTATCGTTTTGATGCCTCACTTGATTTGATAAGTACTAAACGATATTGGAACTGGGAGATATCGTCACAACGCTACTGTGAGGACGAGTATTTGGATCTCCTTAATGATACCCTTACAAAGAGTCTTTCGCATGCTCTTCGAAATAACAAGCTGGCTTTGCC
>JAJNBR010000127.1 GCA_021156265.1 Flavipsychrobacter sp. | reverse complement strand
TGGATACTGTAGCTAAGAAAGAGCGTTGGATATATACATCCGCAGACAGGATCGTTTCTTCTCCTGTTGCCGACCAGAACATTGTTTACTTCGGCAGCTACGATTTCCATGTATACGCACTCAATGTGATCGACGGTACGGAAAAATGGAAGTATAAGACGAATGCGCTGATCAAATCATCGCCCCTTATGTACAATGGTATCGCCTATTTCGGCAGCCATGATAAAAACATGTACGCTTTCGATAGCACCGGCGTGCTGCACTGGAAACATAACATTGATGGCCTGATCGAAAGCTCACCGATAGTTTGGGACCTGCAAAAGACCTACTATCCGTCTATCAGCGGTATGTCTCAATTCTAAAAAAAACTGATAATAATAAAAAAGGGGAAAGCTACTTTCCCCTTTTTTATTGCCTGTATCTAGTGTAAAACCGCTTGCCGCGAGGTACAACCCTTTACCATATAGTACGATATTTTCAATTCTTCGTGCTGTTCGTATAGCATTCGGGCGATCGTATTGTCAAGACGTAGCGAAAGTGCATGTTCATATGCCTTGTGTACAAGTGCTTTTTCGACCTCGCACAAAGTCAATTTATCCCGGCTCAGCGTGTCAAGAAGGTCGCCCCAGATATTAGCTACAAGAGCCTTGGTCGATTCGTTCTCACAATCAGGCTCTGTCCCCATTTCTTTCAGTGTTTGTTCCAGTTGCGCCCGATATTGTTCGCTTTCTGTGATCATACAGCGAAACAGCCGGAGTGGAGCAATATTGGTTCCGGTCATAGCACGGATGGCACGGTGATACATCGTGATCCGTTCATTGTTGACCTTGATCAAGGTGTTTAATACTTCTGTGGTGGTGATAGTTGTATGCATAATTGTACGATTTAATCAAAAACGCTAAATTATATCCCGGAAAACCGAAACACTCGAAAACTATAATTGTGGAAATTCGCCTTGGTCGTAGGAATCTACTGAACAGATAAAATATTCGTGCCCACGGCTTTCAGCCTAAGACCGTTTTTTTAGCAGGAACCAGTTAAGCTTTATACAAAAATCAACTGCCGCTCAAAAGCGGCAGTTGATTAATCAGTTTGATCCGTTATCCAATCCTTTTTCAACATCGAAAAACTATACAGATCGATAAACCTGTCGTTCACGTGTTCACCCTCCCGGATGATCCCCTCTAGCGTGAAACCGAGGCGCTCCGGTATTTGCTTGCTCCTGGTGTTTTCCGTGCCACACTTGATCTCAATTCTGTTCAGTCCAAGGTAGGTAAAACAAAATTTTATTAACTCTTTGCAAGCCCGTGTAGTAAGTCCTTTGCCTTCAAACTCTGAGGCCATCCAATAGCCGATGGAGCCAATTTTGTTTTGATGATCAATATTGTAGACGCCTATTCTCCCCACTACCTCGTTCTCGTATACTATTACATAGGCAAAATCGGTCTTGTCTTCGGCCTTTTTCTTACTGCTGTCAACAAAATTTTTGATAAAATCAACAGAGTGCATATAGTTGATCCATGGCAGCCATTTCCCCAAATGTTCCCTGTTTTTGTTAGCTAGCTCAAAGATAGGTTGGGTGTGCTGATCATCTACAATCTCCAGCAGCATCTTATTGTCAACATTAATCGTCATGTCACCAGGTTCTTTATACCAAGATACGCAATTTGATCAGGCCCTAAAAACAATAAAGCCGCAGTTATGCGGCTTTATATATGTCTGTAAATCAAATCCAACCTTATGCTGCTGACCCAGTAGTTCCTGACCCACCATCACTTCCCGACATCCAATCCCAATCTCTCAGCTTTGGTCTTTTCTCCTCAGGCAATTCTGGCAACTTCGCCAATTCTTCGGCGTTAACTACTCTTAGTGGTTTTTCTTCTTCACGTTCCGGCTCACGCCCTTTCTTCTTTTCGTTCTTTTCGTCTCTCATAACACCTGTTTTTTTAAAACTAGGCGCTCATGCGATACCAGTTTTCCTCCAGGCTACGGATTTGGTTCTGAACATGCCTTTTCACTACCTTACTTTGGGCCAGTTCAAAACTTGCATTCAACAATGAACGCAGATCTGCTGCCAGAGGATTGCTTAATATCTTTTGCGCCTTGATCTTCTTGAAATAAGCTAAAGTCCTTTTTTTCATGATTGTCTGATTTTCAATTATACATGGTATAGATAAAAAACTGTGCCAGCCTCTTCAATTGCTGAAACTCAACTGTTAATGTTTTTATAACGGTTGTACGTAATACTATTTGTGGAAGCAGCGTTGCAGCAATTGCCTGATAAACGCAGCCTTGAAGCTTTACCCCTATATAAGTCCTTACTTTGCGGATTAGATCGCAAGGATATGAACCTCGAGATAAAACAAGCAACTCCCGCCGACGCCGCCACATTGGCCAAACTGGGCGCCAAAGTCTTTTATTTCACATTTGCAGCACAGAACACGCCGAAGGATATGGAACTGTACCTGGCGGAGACCTTTACCGAGGAGAAGCTCCGCGAGGAGATCGATGAGCCTGGCGCCTTATTCTACATGGCATGGCTGGACGGACAACCGACAGGTTTTACAAGACTATGCAACAAACGCACGCCCGAGACCCTTAACGGGATCCCGTGCATCGAACTAGAAAGGCTCTACATACATCCCGATTTCCAGAATCTTAAGATCGGGCAGCGGTTGATGGAGCTTTGCATCGAAACAGCCCGCCGGCAAGGCTGTGCCGTGTTGTGGCTGGGTGTATGGGAAAACAATCCCGGGGCCATCCGGTTTTATGAGCGTTTCGGATTCCGGAAGTTCGGAGAACATATTTTCCAGTTGGGCACCGATGAGCAAACGGACTGGATGATGCGGCTGGATCTCTAACTCGCCAACACTCCAGTTTCTCCGCGTTGTCGTATCTTTAAACATTTAACTATCAACAGATGCGCACCCTTCTAACACTCGCTATTCTTTCGTTTAGCTTTTCCGTTTCTTTTGCCCAGGCCGGTAGCGACGCTAAAACCAATGTGAAAAAAGCAGCTAAAGACATGGGTATTGCCTTGGTAAAAAAGAATTACAACAGTTTTATCAAAACGACCTACCCCAAAGCTGTGGAAGCAACACAGGGCGGCCACGACCAACTCATAAAAGAACTCAAAGGCCAGCTTAACCAGATGGAACAGGAAGGCACTACTGTTGTAGCTATGTGGCCAGGTGAGCCCTCAAAGTTTATTGATACCGCCGGCGAGCTGCAGTGCACCATACCTCAAAGTATGACCATGAAAGTACCCGAAGGCAAGCTCACCACCCACACCACACTCATCGCACTTTCTCCCGACAAGGGAAAGACCTGGTATTTTATGGATACTGCAGACCGGAGCATCCGCAAGATGCGTGAACTCTTCCCCAATATTAGCACCAGGCTGGTTATCCCCAAAAGCCCAGATGAAACTTTTGTTCCTGATAAGAAAAAGTAGCTGCAGCAACCCTAGCTCATCACCTTATTATATACCTCCATTACCTTTTCCGCACATTGTCCGGGCGTAAATTGCAGCGCATGTTTGAAACCTTTTTCTATCATCGATTGCCTTAAGACTTCCTCGCTGCTAACCCTTACCATAGCATCGGCCATTTCATCAGCGCTCTGCGGGTTTACATATACTGCGGCATCCCCCCCTGTCTCTGTCATGCACGACTGGTTCGATGTAATAACCGGCAATCCGCTCCACAACGCCTCTAATATCGGTATGCCAAAGCCTTCGAATATGGAAGGATAGATAAGTGCAGTAGCCTGCTGGTAGATAGCCGGGAAGTCGGCAGAGCTTTTATAGCCTGGATCATTGGCAATAGCCTTGTTCTCATCAAGAAAGATCACCAAGTGCTCTAATTGCTGCTCCTCTATATATGCTTTTACCTTTGCGTAATACCTTCCACCACTACCTATGACCACTAACGGTACGTCAGCCTTGCCGTCTTTGTGCAATAGTTGTAATGCCTTACAAACAATAAGGAGGTTCTTACGCTCTATTACAGAACCTACTGAGAGAAAGAACTTCGCAGGCAAATTGTACTTTTGGCGCACCTGCTGCCGGGTTGCATCGCTTACTTTCTGCTGATACATTTCGTTACAGCTCTGGTAACACACATCTATCTTATCTGCCCTGATGGCATAATAACGTATAATATCCTCTCTGGTCTGTTCGCTGATGGCGATGATCCTGTCGGCATTGTTGCAGGCAAACTTGCTTTTGCGACGATATATCTCGAGGTCTATTTTGCCGTATTGGTGCGGGTAGCGTTCAAATATCAGGTCGTGGATGGTAACTACAGACCTGACCCCTGATTGTGGGATGTCTACCGGTACCTCTGCGCTCAAACCATGATACAAATCGATGTTCAACTTCTTCAGGTCCTTCACCACAGTTTTACTTCGCCATGCCGATGGAAAGAATTTCGCTACTCCTGATGGCGTGAGGTCATGTACATTAGGCAATGCTGAATGATCGTACAGTGAAGTGAGCTTTGGCGCGGCCAGGTAGTACTGGTGCTGCGGAAAACCTTCAGCCAGCGACGTGATGAGCGTGCGGCTGTAATGGCCGAGGCCCGTCGTGTTCTGGAAGGCTCGCTTCGCGTCAAAAGCTATGTTCATACCGGAGTGAATAGCTGCTAAAATAGCTAAATATTGTAACAAACGCTATTGGTATCGAGTTGTCAAAGCGCCTGCCGGCTTTGCATTTGCGCGCGAATTTGTTTCGATCTGTTTACCTACCCTTACCCCTTGTGCTTTTTGTTACAGCTAACTTGGCGCAGTATTACCGGTAATAAAAGGAGCGGTGAAAAGAATGATCTGTTATTCATCTTACCGCAGGTCTATTATAGCAAATATACTACAATTACTATCAGAAAGTGAAAGAGCGGCTTTAAGCCGCTCTTTCTGTAAAACTTATTTTGCCTTCATCCGGTTATTCTTCGGGTTGTGTTCCAGCTCAGCCAGCCCCAGTTCTTCCAGCAGGGGTGGCATATACATACCAAATCTTCCGCGCAGGCCTTTCTTCAATCCGTACCAACCTCCTACCGGGTTACTCTCTGATCGGCCCCAGGCTTCTACCGTGCCGTCTTTGGCGGACTTCTGTTCATCGGCACTGCCCAATTCCATCCAGTCGCCGTGCTTTTTCAGCATCGTATGCAGGTCTTCAATGGCACGGGCATCGTAATGCAATACAGTCTTACCCACCGTGCACACAATGATCTTTATACCGTCCTTTTCATCCATGTACATTTCATAGTCGGAAGTACCGGGCGGCGTTTTTAGCTTCCAGGGATCTGCTTTGGTTCCTTTTGCCATAGTTTAATGTATTTAAGGAAAAATAAAGCTACACGCTCTTTGGGGGAAGACGAAACAACCGATCAACAAATCCCCCTAAAAGGGGCAATGCTTACTGCGCCAGCCAGTATTTCCTCATCAACCATTCGGCCATTGCAAAAGCCAGCAACAGGAAGAAATACCATTTCCAGTCAACAAGGGGAACCGTTTCGGTATTGGTTTGGATTACGGGCTTTATGCTAACGTTGTTCTTAATACTGTCAGCCAGTGATGAAATGTTAGCAGACGGCACAAAAGACCCACCATATTTCTTCGACATCCCGTAAAGCAATGGGTAGTCGGCTCCGGTCTGCATCAGCTCCAGCGGCATGCTTTCCACCACGAAACTGCCTGATACACTATACGGTTTGCCATTATAGCTGGTAGTAGCGGTGTAGTTATAAGTACCCCCCGCCCAGATGCCGATATTCAGCTTATAAGCACTCCCCGCGCGCTCAAACGAAAAATTCTGCTTGCGACCGGAGCTGTCAGTGATATTTAGCTGCACGTCGGGTGTGTTCACCTGTTCGTTGTTGGCGTTCAGTAAATAAGCATTGAGACTGATAGTTTCCTGGTCGCTCCAGACATACTTAGGCAGCTGCACCTGGAAAGGTTTATCATTACTATTTACAGAAAGGAACGACACCGTCTGGCGAATCAGTTCATCAACTACATTGTGCGTATTGAAATTCTTATACTCATACAATCTCCAGCGCCAGATACCTTCGCCCGCCAGTATCGCCACAGGCGATTTGCCTTGTTTCAGCAACCAAAGCGGCATATTCTCTGCACCCTTCGATTGCAACAGTATATTGGCATCGGGCTGAGGTTGCACCGTGCCATTCGCCACATTCAGCGGTGGCATTTTATCCAGCACGGAGTTCAATGTTTGCGGCAGCGTAAAGACATTAAATGAAGTATTGTATGCAGCAAACACATTCCGTAGTGTGCCTGGGTTCATCGGTACATGCGCAGGCAGATCCATCTGGTTCAGTAAACTGTAGTTAGACTGCGAGCCGAGAATGTACCACATGGGCTTGTCAATATCACGGAGGTTACCGGCGGAGGCAACCGAAGGAACCTGGTGCAAAATGATCACGTTGTATTCACTGTACGACGAAGGCAACTCATCAGCCATGCGCACTGTAACCTTATAACTTTCCATGCCGGCCAGCGCTTCGCGGATGGCATTGACATCAGGGTGTGGCGCAGCAGCCACTATGAGAATATTCTTTTTCTCGTCCACCACTTCCACAAATACGTCGCGGCGATTATTAGCCGTGTTTTGCTCGCCATCGGCAGCAGGTATGTTGATCACGTAATGGTGTAAGCCCGGCTTGTCGGCACGCACAGTAAACGATACCGAGCGATCGAAGCGATCATCTGTAACAGTTATGGCTGATGTAGCCAGGCTGCCTCCATTCTCCGATAAGGATACATTATTGCTACAACCTGCTGAACGCGTGGCTATGATATCGGCCCTTATCTCAAACTGGCTATTTAGCGAGATCACTTTATTGGAAAACACCTGCGCCAGGCGGATGTCTTTTTGCAAGGCCGTATCGCCGATGCCTACAGTATATAAGGGACTGCGTAAAGTTGTTTGCTGGTAGAGCGGGTTGCTTCCCTGGTTGAACCGCCCATCGCTGGCAAGGATGACGGCGCCAAGGTTCTGGCCGCCATAAAATTCCTGTACCCTGACCATGGCTGTAGATATGTCAGTAGCCGGCTGGCGAAAACGGAACAGGCTATCGGTTTGCACACTGCCGCCAAAGCCCCAGGTTACTACGCGGTAGTCGCCCGACAGTTTGTCGGCAAGATCTTGCGCAGCTTTGCTGTAGCTGGTGGTATCCTTGCCCAGGTTATACGCTATTGACTGCGATTCATCCTGCAGCAGCACGATAACCGGCTTTTGTGTGTCGTTCTTTGTAATGGTGAGGGAGGGTGCCAATAATAATAACAGGGTGAGCAGGATGACAATACCCCTTAACAAGGCCGTCAGCCAGGGATAAGGGACTGCCCGCTTTACGTCGGCACGGTATACCCAGTACCCGGCGGCAGCCGATAGGAGTAAAGCCAGTAACCAGAGGAACCATTGCATGCTCGTGCAATTTAATCGAATTGAATTAAGTTCAATGGGTGAATTGTGCTAATAAAGTTAATTCAGTCCTAAAACTGCTTCATATTAAAATTGTT
Source organism: Flavipsychrobacter sp. (assembly GCA_021156265.1). Classification (GTDB taxonomy): domain Bacteria; phylum Bacteroidota; class Bacteroidia; order Chitinophagales; family Chitinophagaceae; genus Polluticoccus. The sequence goes on along the minus strand of JAJNBR010000127.1, from coordinate 341 downwards.
ATGGAATATAAATAACTTATGTTGTAAGATTGGTTTCAATGACCAAAGCTCCCAAACAATTATATTTGCCCTATGCACATGCACGAGGTGAAAACGGATGCTGACAGGAAAGAATTCCTGGAGATGGCCGTAGAGCTTTATAGGACCGACCCCAACTGGATACGCCCACTCGACAAGGATATAGAAGAGGTGTTTGACCCCGCAAAGAATAAGTTTTTCAAAAAGGGCGAATGTACCCGCTGGCTGTTGAAGAACGATAGCGGTAAGACCATTGGCCGGGTAGCTACATTCGTGAACAGGCAATACAAGCAAGAGCAACCTACAGGAGGCATCGGCTTCTT
>JAJNBR010000126.1 GCA_021156265.1 Flavipsychrobacter sp. | reverse complement strand
ATGAGCTGTAAGGAATGTCGCAAAGGCAACTTAATGGTCAGCTGTTGGCTGGTTGCAAAAAGAATTCGATCAATACCCTTAAATTGTTAAATTACCCCTTTATTATTTTGAGCGGTCCCGCATTTCTGGTCGTTTTTTATATTTTTGGGCGCTAACGTTTTCCATGGCAACAAGTAAAAAAGCAAAACCATCATACGTATATGCCATCATCGGCATATCGCTGGTACTATTCCTGCTGGGTACGCTCGGCTGGCTGGTGCTCAACGGCCGCTCGCTCAGCCGCGCTTTCAGGGAAGACATCCAGGTGGATGTGATCCTGCACGACAACACGCGTCCTGAGAACATCCAGGCCTTGCAGGACGTGCTGGAGAAACAGCCATGGGTAAAGAAAACCGAGCTGGTAACCAAAGAAGAAGCTGCCAGGCGTTTTATGGCAGATGGCGGCGAAGACTACCGGGAACTGCTGGATTTTAACCCACTGTATTCCTCGATACTGGTCAACCTGCATTCTGATTACGTGAATAAGGACAGCCTCGACAAGATCGGGAAGTTCGTGATGCAGAGTAATATCGTTCGTGATGTTACCTATCCGAGTACGGTGGTGGACAAAATGAACAGCAATTTCCAGAAACTGGGATTGATACTGGGCGCTATCTCGCTGCTGCTGTTTGGCGTGGTGATCATACTGATCGACAATACCGTTCGCCTGGCTATGTTCAGCAACCGCTTCCTGATAAAGACGATGCAGATGGTGGGCGCTACCCGCTTTTTCATCACCCGTCCTTTCGACAAGCGCGCTATAGTTAACGGCCTTATCAGCGGGCTGATATCAGTGATCGGGCTGTGGGCAGTTATTTCGTTCGCCCAAAACCAGCTGCCATCGCTTAAGGCGCTGAATGATCCTTTCCTGCTGACGATACTAATGGTAGGCATGGTGCTGATGGGCATCCTGATATCGGTTGTGAGCACACATCGCTCGGTAGTGAAATACCTGAAAATGCATATCGACGACCTCTATTAAAATTCTTTCTTAATATTGTTTTATGGCTACTACCAAAACGACGACGACGACTACAACTAAAAAAACTGTTGAACGCAATCAGCCGTTCCTGTTCGATAAAAGCAACTATATGTGGATGATAGGCGGCGTGGCGCTGATCCTGCTGGGCTTCGTGCTGATGAGCGGCGGCAAGAGCCCCGACCCGCACAAGTTCAATTACGATGAGATCTACAGCTTCCGCCGTATTACGCTGGCTCCGCTGCTGATACTGATAGGCTTTGCGGTAGAAGTGTACGCTATCATGAAAAAGCCCGCCGATATTACTGAATAACATCAGTCATTACCATAAAATAATAAAGCCTTCCAAATGGAAGGCTTTATTATTTTATATCGTGTTGCGGATTACATTTTCCAATCGTCAACGTTCACATTGCCACCGGCGTCTTCGGTAGCCTCTACAGCCTCGATTGCCTCGATTGCCTCGATAGGAGCAGAAGCGGGCAGACTCATACCTTCTTCATTCTCCTGGTCGTGGTTATACGCGTCGAAGTCGAAATCAGGCATCAGGTCAGTTTTCACATAGCCGATGGTTTCAGTCAGCGCATTCAGGAATTTGTTGAAATCTTCTTTATACAGGAACATTTTGTGCCTGTCGTAACCGTTGTCGTCGAAACGTTTTTTGCTTTCGGTGATGGTGATGAAGTAATCATTACCGCGGGTAGCACGTACGTCAAAGAAGTAAGTCCTTCTTTTGCCAGCTTTGATACGCTTGCTGAACATGCTCTCATTATTACGATTCTCGCCGTTGAAGTTATTATTGCGATTCTCGCCGTTAAAATTTTTGTTATCGTACGCCACAGTTCTGTGTTTTTTATTTGTGATTTTTTAACGTTGGCAAAATTAATTAAGAATGTGACTTATCCAAATTAATTAGCCTCGTTTCTGTGCATAAATTAATGGGACACAAGATATAGTAAATTCCTACAATTCCAACATGAACGCATGAATTATTTAGCTATTTAATGGTTTTTGTCATTTTCTTACAGTTGCCCGACAAATGAAATAAGCCATTTATTGAGGTTATCAATTGCCTCAGATATCTTCCACCCGGCCCGGTTACGGCGCTCTATATAGTTGGATATGGCCCGCACCTGGGCGAAGGGAATTGTTTCCTGGAGACATACATAATGGAAGGCTGCCCCTTCCATGCTCTCCACCTGGCACTCGTATCTGTCGGCCAGTCTTATTATAGAATTTTCATTTCCACTCACCATGTTCACGGTAAGACCATCCACCTGCGGCAGGTCGATCCGCCGGTGAAAATCCGCAACAGGCGTGGTAAGCCTGCCGCCTGTAAAGGGCAGCTCGTCATGAGCTACCAGGCCCAGCTCAAAAATATCCAGGTAGCCGTCACCATCTTCGGCTCCAAGGTCACCGAGTTGCTCCGACCGTACAAAAACCACATCCCCCAATTGGATATGCCGGTGAAAAGCGCCGCCAATACCTGCCTGCAGCGCCATATCAAATTTTGTTGCGGCACATGCTTTGGCCAGATGGTAAGCCGAGGCCATCATCCCCACACCACTGATGCAGATAGTAAGCCGGATGCCCTGCCGCTGGAACACACGCGGCGCTACCTGTTGCCAATTAGCTGAAATATGCTGTATAGACGGTGCTATTTCGGCTTCTGTAGCTGCCGAAAGCAGGATATTCATACTACAAAATAGAGCATTTTTGTCCAAACCATTATGTAAAGCTAATTTTGCACCATAATTAGAAAAAATGGTTTACCTCACACGTGTGGAACATTTTAATGCGGCCCACCGACTGTACAACGAAAACTGGAGCGAAGAGCAAAACCGCGAAGTGTTTGGCAAATGCGCCAATGCCAACTGGCATGGCCATAACTATGAGCTGCACGTGACCATCAAAGGCGATCCACATCCCGAAACCGGTTTCATCTTCAACGCCAAAACGCTGGGCGACCTGATAAAGGATGTGATCATAGAGCGCGCAGACCACCGCAACCTGAACATGGATGTTGATTTCATGAAGGGCAAGCTGACCAGCGCCGAGAACTTTGCCATCGGCATCTGGAACGAGCTGCGCTCGCATATTGAAAACGAGGGCGCGCAACTGCACTGCGTAAAGCTCTATGAAACGCCTCGCATATATGTCGAATATTTCGGCTAGATCTTACTAACTACAAACGATATCCGGTGTCATATAAAAAGACTGAGCATTTTCACGAAGAGACCATTGCCAACATGATGGAAAATTACCGCTCCATTATCGAAAACCTTGGTGAAGACCCCCAACGCGAGGGCCTGCTGAAAACGCCGGAGCGCATCTCCAAGGCGATGCTGTACATGACGCAGGGTTACCATACCGACGCCAAGGCCATTTTGGAACAAGCCAAGTTTCATGAGTCGTACAGTGAAATGGTCATCGTGAAGGATATCGAGCTTTATTCCATGTGCGAGCACCATATGCTGCCTTTCTTCGGCAAGGCGCACATTGCCTACATCCCGAACGGTTACATAACAGGTCTTAGCAAAATAGCCCGCGTGGTTGATTGCTATTCGCGCCGCCTGCAGGTACAAGAGCGTATGACCCACCAGATATTGGATGTGATACAGGAAACATTAAACCCGCTGGGTGTAGCTGTGGTTATTGAAGCCAAGCACCTGTGCATGATGATGCGTGGCGTGTCTAAACAGAATAGCGTGACTACTACCTCTGCATTTAGCGGACAGTTCGAGAAAAACGAAACACGCTCTGAATTCCTGAGGCTGATAACTGCCGACCTGTACTAGTTGTCGATAAAACTTACAGTTGCGTTCCTGTACTTCGGTTGTTGAACTACAGCGCTGAGTTTTTTAAAGCTTTCAGAAGGTCCTTTTAACAGGAAAAGATTGGCTACCCAGGAAGGTATATTACCGCCGGGCTCGGCCTCTGCCACGTATTCTACTTTTAGCTGGGTGTTGCTGAGTGGCGTTACCGTCCATTTAGCTTTTGCCATCGGTACACGCACCAGGTCGTCTTTTTCAGGAATGTATTTAGGCAGGCCTGTCACATTAATGGTCAGCACCTTAGTTGCGGGATCCTGGCTCATGGTCACTTTGGTGACCAGGTCGCGATTAGAAAAAGGATTGGGCATCACCTTCTCCGAATACGAAACAAACTCGCTGTCACTTAGTTTCTGCAGTAGTGATGATGACTTAGTACTATACACCCATGCCGGCTGACCGGCTACATCCAACAAGACAGCAGCCAGTTGTTTCAACGAAGCATTGATCTTATACTCTACTTTCAACGCTTTCACCTTCGAAACCTCGGCAGTTCCGGTATATATCTTCAGATCGCCTTCCTGTTTTTTCAATTGCCAGTTGTGCTGGTGCGCTGTGGCTGTCATCGACAAACAGATGAGCCCCAGCAAAAAAATTCTTATCATAACTCTCCTGAAGTTACTAATAATAAAGCCTTTAAGGTGTTAAAGGCTTTATTATCACATTATCTTTTGTTTTTGTCCCGCTCAGCCTTGCTATCTAAATTGACGGCGCCGCCCGTAGTTGTTGCCGTTGGGAACTTATATTGGTCATCGTTTTCATTACGCACCCTGATGTGATTCTCCACATGACGTACGCCGCGCACATCTTCTGCTATATCGGCGGCCCTGCGTTTAGCTCGCAGATCATCTACAGTGCCGCTCAGTATCACTTCGCATTTATCAATACGCACTTCGATGTCTGAAGCGTCCACATACGGATCATCCTGCAACCTGTCATTGATGTCCTCGCTGATGCGCTCATCGGAACGGAGGTAGTTCTTGGGGCCTTTGCCACGGTGACTACCCGGCCGGTTTTGACTATTCTCCGGCATGCCTACGATATGCCAGCGATGTGCAGGTGCTTCATTGTGGTAGCCAAAAGTATCAATGCCGTAACTGGGATCGTACACAATTTGGCCAAAGTTGCCCATCCGTGTACCAAAGGCTGCATTTACCGGGTGCGGCTCTGTAGGGTAATGAGGATGCGCGTCTGCACGCCATTGTTGCTCCCGGAAGCGGTAATCGCGGTCATTATCAATGCCGTAATTATTCTCGCCACCTATATCCTCTCCCCGCACTTCTCTTCGCTCGTCGCGATAGTCGGGGTTATTTCTCCAATCGGAAAAACGCGGGCGCGGGCGGTTTCGATAGTCGTATGCCATAGTATTGGTATTAATACCCTACAGGCAACAAAATTGTACCAGCTAATTCATTGGCTTGTGATCACAATACCAGTTGGTCCAACAACTTTCCTAATTCCTCACCTGCATCATCACAAAAGCCGGTATGTACCCTGGAAGTTTGCACTACAGTACTGCGTGTTGCCGTAAGCCAGCGAAAGCGTTCGGCTATCGCCAGTTTGCCAATGGGTCCTGAATCAGGACTGCCTGCGCATATACGTTCCATGGCAGTAAGATATTGTTTCAGCTCCTCGCAGTCGGGTTCGCAGCCAAATGCTTTCAGCTTTGCTTCGTCCAGCACAAAGCGGCAACTCAAAAATTTCTGGCCGGGGCAATACAACACTACGCCCACGTTGAGGAATTCCTCACGCTCCACCCGGGGTACCAGACGTATCACGGCGTACTCAAATAAGTGCTGCTCTTGCATGTTCTGCTCCTTTTACAAAAATATCCGAATGCGCCAGTCTTGTCTCTAAAAATTCTGCGTAGGCCGCCCTATGCTCCTCCGGCGAGGAGAAGGGCGATTCTGTGAGCCATTCTTCCGGTATCAACCCAGCAATGCTGCGGATCAATTCCGGGCTCACTATCGAACGGCATATTTTATCAGCGTCTTCCAAGTTGGATGCCTGTAGCAGCAACACATGGTCTTTTATATAGGTGAATGGTAGTTTCGCTTTCGCTTGCCAGTCGTGCCAGGAGTGGTGGAAGTATAGTGACGCACCATGGTCTATCAACCATAGCTCGCGGTGCCACATCAGCATATTGGTATTGCGGCAGGTACGGTCTACGTTGGTGAGCAGGCAATCCAGCCACACGATCTTCGAGGCCAGTTCCGTGTCTATCGTAGTCACCGCAGGGTCGTAGGTGATAGAGCCTTGCAGGTAATGCAGCGCCAGGTTTAAGCCTACACTTGCCTTCAGCAGGTCCTGTATTTCCTCATCCGGTTCCGTACGTCCGAAAGCGGCGTCGAGGTTGGCAAATACCAGCTCCGGCACTTTCAAACCAAGCGCCCGCGCCAGTTCGCCGCCTATCAGTTCAGCTATCAGCGCCCTCGGTCCTTGTCCTGCACCCCTGAACTTCAACACATACAGAAAGCCATCATCAGCTTCTGCTATTGCGGGTAGCGATCCGCCTTCGCGCAGTGGCGTTACATAGCGGGTTACACTTACTTTCCGGAGTTCCGGTTGCTTGAGCATGATCTTTCAAAAATAGGCTGCACAGCGCGAAATAAAAAAGACCGGTCTTGTCCGGTTTTGAATAACTTCATCGTCATTAGGGTATGAAAACAGTAAACGTAATAACAGAGATAGTGATAGATCGACCCAGCGAGCAGGTAGCCATGTTTGCTTCCGATCCGGATAATGCTACCAAGTGGTATAAGAACATCAGATCAGTTGAATGGAAAACAGCAAAACCACTAGCCGTTGGGTCCCTGGTAGCTTTTAAAGCGCGGTTCCTGGGAAGGGAACTGGCCTATGTGTACGAGATAACAGAACTGGTACCCGGTAAAAAGCTGGTAATGCGCACCGCCGATGGACCATTCCCCATGGAAACGACCTACGAATGGGAAGCGCTTGCCGGAAATAAAACCAAAATGACGCTTCGCAACGCAGGCAAGCCTTCAGGGTTTTCCGGCATTTTTTCGCCGTTCATGTCGATGGCCATGAAAAAAGCCAATCAAAAAGACCTTGCACTATTAAAGAGCATACTGGAAAAATAAAAAGCCCAGCATTGCTGCTGAGCTTTCGTTGGTCGGGAAGACAAGATTCGAACTTGCGACCCCTTGCACCCCATGCAAGTGCGCTACCGGGCTGCGCCACTTCCCGATCCGGTTGGGGATGCAAAGATAACAGGATTTTCCTTTTTCACGGGCTGTTTTAAGGTCGTCCCGATAAAGAAGCCTACTTTTGCAGCGCATGCAGCAGAAAAAATTCTCATTCGACACAATACTGGCCAGCCTGAAGATAGATGCCCTCAACGAAATGCAGGAGGCCTCTTTGGTAGCCCACGATAAACACAACGACATTGTTTTGTTGTCGGCTACGGGCTCCGGTAAAACGCTTGCTTTTCTGCTGCCCTTGCTGCAACAGTTAGACCCTGCCACCCGTAAAACACAGGCGCTTATCGTGGTGCCCTCACGCGAGCTGGCGCAGCAGATCGAACAAGTATTTCGCTCTATGGGTACAGGCCTGAAGATCACCAGCTGTTACGGAGGGCACAAACGTGAGATAGAGGAGAATAATCTTATCGAAGCACCATCTGTCATTGTGGGCACTCCCGGCCGCCTCGGCGATCATATGCGCCGCAATAATATAACCGTTGATGCTATCGAGACCCTGATACTGGATGAATTCGATAAATCGCTGGACATGGGTTTCACAGAGGAAATGGAATTTATCATCAGCTCCCTGCCCAACGTAAAAAGGCGTGTGCTCACTTCGGCCACAGAAGCGGTGGAGATACCGGAATTTGTTGGACTGGAGGAACCTGTCACGCTCAATTTTCTGCACCTGAAGAACGAGGAGTCTGCCGGACTGGATTATAGAATAGTTGAATCGCCCGATGCCGACAAGCTGGATACACTGTTTCAATTATTATGTTCCATCGGCAACAGGTCGAGCATCATCTTCTGCAACCACCGCGAGTCGGT
>JAJNBR010000125.1 GCA_021156265.1 Flavipsychrobacter sp. | reverse complement strand
CCCCGAAGGGCTGGGCGCCTATAACGTAATGAAGAATGCGCTGGAAGACGCCGAGATGCAACCTGAAGACATTGACTACATCAATGTACACGGTACTTCTACCCCGCTGGGCGATATCAGCGAAACAACTGCGATACAGCGTGTATTTGGTGAACATGCGTTCAACCTGAATATCAGTTCAACAAAATCTATGACCGGTCACCTGCTGGGTGCTGCCGGATCTATAGAAGCCATTGCCGCCATCATGGCAACGGTAAATGACCTGATACCGCCGACCATCAACCATTTTACAGACGACCCGGCTTTCGACCCAAGATTGAATTTCACATTTCATAAAGCGCAGCCTAAAAAGGTTCGCGCAGCGCTCAGCAATACATTTGGATTTGGCGGGCACAATGCATCTGTGATCTTCAAAAAATTTGAGGGATAAGCTTTGCGTCGTTTTACAGCACGGATCCTACATTTTTTTTCACCAAACAAGCAGCTGGTACTGCAGTTGGAGCACCTGTTAGGGTATACCCCCAAGCACCTGCCGTATTACCAGCTGGCTTTAATGCACCGCTCAAAAATTGAAGAGTTGGCTCAGAACAATGAGCGTCTTGAATTTTTGGGCGATGCCATTTTGGGTTCTATCGTTGCTGAATACCTGTTCAAAAAATATCCTACACAGCCCGAAGGTTATCTTACAGAAATGCGCTCACGCATCGTACGTCGCGAAACGTTGAATAACGTCGCACTGCGCATGGGACTGAACAAGCTGGTACAGTACAACCAGAATGACAGGGGACTGAGCCGCAGCCATATATTCGGCAACGCGCTGGAAGCCCTGATAGGCGCTGTGTACCTTGACCAGGGTTTTTCACGCACACGGAAATTCATCTTAAAGCAGGTTATCAAACCCTATATTGATATCGCAATGCTGGAGAGCACCGATACCAATTATAAAAACCAGCTCCTGAGCTGGGCGCAGAAAAACAGTTTTGTGCTCACCTTCGATACCCTGGAAGAAAAAATAGAAGGCTCCCGCAAAGTATTCACCATTGGTGTAATGCTGGACGGCGACCTGATAGAGACCGGTGCAGGCTACAACAAAAAAGAAGCCGGCCAGGTAGCTGCACAAAAAGCGCTGGAAAAACTAAAAGTAAAAAACTAAGGCTTTCGTTTCGTTCCTGCCGGGTTGATCAACTCCCGATAGCGCTCAAACTCCAGCCGCAATACTTTGTTGCTGTCATCAAGCAGCACCACCACATCCAATGCCCCTTTTTGAAATCTTACTGTATAGCGCGCACCTTGTGTGTCGAGTCCCAGAAAATGAAATGAACTTATTTGCCCGTAGGTCGGTTTCAACGCATCGAAAACGGCAGCCAGCTCCTGCATGGGGATCTCGTTTTCTACAAGATCACTCAGCATCATCCTGAACTTAGTATAGGAGCCTTCGTTGTAAGCTTGCTTTAGTTCCCGTGTGGCAGCTTTATAACTGAGTGGCTCTACCTGCGCACTGGCTGCTTGCGTTAAGAGTATGGCAAAAAGAAAAAATAATAGTCTCATTGGAAGCCTGGCTCAAAATAACCAATCTCTACCAATGACTTACTGACAAACATTTATTTTTTGCCCCTGAAAACATCATGACTACAGCCGTGACAGACGGATATTTCATTATAGTCCACACTATCGCTTATTGGGAAATAGTCGATATGGGCCGTGCCATAGCTCCAGCTTTCAAATTGATAACGATAATAGGACCCATTGTCTGTTTTACTGATAACCTTTGCTTGAAAAGACCTAGCTGTGTCTCCCGGTGCCTTTAAGGCAGTAAGCCATAACGTACTATCAGCATAATGTATCAATGCTTTCAAACTACTGATGGTATCTGGCTTGATATAACGTGTTGATGAATTGTGAAATGTCACCATCGTACCGGAAAATTCACCGCTTACTTCAGCGAACTTATCTACGGCCGGAACGGGTGTTACCGGTTTGGGGTTGTCCTTCGTGCAGCTGATGCATGCAACAAACAGTAGGGGGAATAACCATTTCATAGCATATTATTTCTACCATCCGCAGCGAAAAACATGCCATTTTTATTGAATATATGTCATGTTAATGACACTTAAAATGCTCAAATGGCTCGTGGCAGGACTGGCATTTGTATAACGCTTTGCACGAAGTAGGACCGAACTGGCTTACCAGCATAGTGTCTGTGGAATGGCAGCGGGGACAAGGCACATTATCTTCTTCAAACAAACCAAGCGGGTTAACTGCCTTACGGATAGGAGGGGCGATGCCATATTGCTCCAGCTTGCGCTTACCTTCCTCGCTCATCCAGTCGGTAGTCCATGCGGGACTCAGCCTGTGCTCCACTTTTATATTGCGAAAACCTTTGCCGATAAGCGCCATCCTGATGCCCATAGCTATAGCGTCCATTGCAGGACAGCCGCTGTAAGTAGGTGTGATGACAACCGTTACTTCAGGTACCCCGTTATCTGTTGTATCAATGAGTACATCGCGAACGATACCGAGGTCCTGGATGGTCAGTACGGGCACCTCAGGGTCGGTGACCGATGACAGCCATTCATACACCTGCTCTTTCGATATGTTCCTGGCAGTCGTGCTCATTCCTGTAAAATTACGAAGACTTGAAGGCACTATAAGTTAAAGTGCTTTCACAGCTGTGGTAATGCGATCTGTTGTGATTACCACTCCATGTTGGGGTATGCCCTTTGCATGAACTGCAGCTCTGCAAGTATATAACCCAGGTGCTCGGTATGGCGGCCTTCTTTACCACCTTCCTGCATCCAGGTATCCTGCGGTATAGTCAGCGTAGCTTCTTCAATAACGGAGGCTACACGCTCCTGCCACTGCGAAGCTATGGCATTCAGATCGACGCCAACACCTTCAGCCAGCATAGCCGTATCGGCCTCGCTCATTTTCACAAGCTCGCCGGTGTAAGCCCAGCGGTCATTGATGGCTTGCTGCATACGTTTATGGCTTTCTTCCGTGCCATCGCCCAGCCTGATAACCCATTCGCTGCTCCAGCGAATATGGTAAGTGACCTCCTTCAGCGATTTCTCAGCAATAGCCGCAAGCGTTTCGTCTTTGCTGTTCCTCAGCTCTGTATAAAAGAAATAGTTGAAACAATCGTAAAGGAAAGAGCGGGCCACTGTATATGCCCAGTCTTTGTTAGGTTGTTCTACCAGCCACACATTCCTGAAGTCCCAGCCATCGCGCAGGTAAGCCAGGTCGTCTTCGTCCAACAGCTTGCCTTGTGCAATTAAAGATTGCAGTGCTGAGGAAACAAACAGCCCCTTCTTCTCTTCCTGGTTCAATGCATTGAACTGCGTAGCAGCGTATTGGTACAAACTACGCGCCTGTCCAAGATGGTCGAGCGCGGTATTGGTAATGGCAATATCCTGCTCCAATACTGGCCCGTGCCCGCACCATTCGCTGATGCGATGACCCAGTATCAAAGCATTGTCTGCAATTTGTAATGTATAAAGTAGTTTCTGAATGCTCATGTTCTTGCTGTTGGTCAAAAACTACATGTGTTTCAATTCATCAGGCAGATCATAAAACGTCGGGTGACGGTAGATCTTGTCGTTGGCAGGTTCGTACATAGAATCTGCTTCGCCCGGATCGGAGGCATGAACGTATTTGCTTTCCACCACCCAGATGCTCACACCTTCCATACGGCGGGTATATACATCGCGGGCATTTTCCATTGCCATTTGTGCATCTGCAGCATGCAGGCTTCCGGCGTGTTTATGATCAAGGCCTGCCTTGCTGCGGATAAACACTTCCCACAAAGGCCATTCAGCTTTATTTACGGTTTGTTGTGACATGAGGACAATTATTGAAAACATTGGCTACCGCAGTAGCCAATGTAGTTTTTTATGCAGCTTCTTTTTTTGAAGAACGTTCTTTGCGTTTTTGAGAATGAGCCATGGCGGCGTCGCGTACCCATGCGCCATTTTCCCATGCAGTTTTACGTGCTTCCAGGCGCTCTTTGTTGCAAGGGCCATTGCCTTTTACTACTGCCCAGAATTCATCCCAGTTGATCTTGCCATAGTCGTAGTGACCCCGCTCCTCGTTCCACTTCAGGTCCTTATCGGGCACTTCCAGGCCTAGTATCCTCGTTTGTTCCACCGTTACGTCAACAAATTTCTGGCGAAGCTCGTCGTTGGTGAAACGTTTGATGCGGTAGCGCATGCTCATTTCCGAGTTTGGACTATTATCATCCGCAGGGCCAAACATCATAATAGATGGCCACCACCAGCGGTTCAACGCATCCTGTGCCATTTTCTTTTGCTGTTCTGTACCTTTTGCCAGTGTCAGCATTATTTCAAAACCCTGGCGCTGGTGAAAGCTTTCTTCCTTGCACACACGCACCATAGCACGTGCATACGGTCCGTATGATGTACGGCAAAGCGGCACCTGGTTCATGATGGCAGCGCCATCTACCAGCCAGCCTATCGCGCCCATATCAGCCCACGTAGTAGTGGGGTAGTTGAATATCGAAGAATATTTTGCTTTACCGGTATGTAACTGATCAAACATTTCGTCGCGGGTAATGCCCAGCGTTTCAGCGGCGCTGTACAGATACAGCCCATGACCACCTTCATCCTGCACCTTGGCCAGCAACACTGCTTTGCGGCGCAGCGACGGGGCACGGGTTATCCAGTTGCCCTCAGGCAGCATACCTACTATCTCGCTGTGAGCGTGCTGCGATATCTGCCTTATGAGCGTTTTGCGGTAGTCATCCGGCATCCAGTCGCGGGGCTCGATGGTCAGTTCCTTATCAAGCTTGTCGTTAAAGCCTTTTTCAAACGACTGTACAGTCATTTCACAAATAATTTTGAGTTACAAATATAGCATTTAAGCGCCAATCAGGCGGTTGATATATATCATCTTAACTTATTATAAAGGCAGCGGGCACTAGGTGTTTCCCCTTTAACAATCCTTTATTGGGCGAAGATGAACCTAAGCGTTACACCCGCCCTAGTCGTTGTGATCGGGAATGAGTTGGTCGTGTACGGAATACTCTGGCGCCTGTCGTAGAAGAACCTCAGTGTCAGTTTATCACTGATGATATAGTCAACCGATGGCGAAATGGTCACCACCTTCTGCCCGCGGGTAATTACCTCGATCTGTTGGGCCAGGTAGTTATTGCTGGTTTTATCATCACGCAGGCCTATATCCAGTTTTATATTCAGGTCGTTATCCAGTTTTTTAACGCCAAACAGCTCGAAAGGCAATACCAGGCCGCGAATACGGTAACCGGCACCTACCACATATTCAGTGCTCCTGGTCTCACTCACCTGGTAATCAACCATGCTCAGGCTCACCGTACGTGTCTTACGCAGATCAAATCGCGCCGAAACATTGTTCTTGAACGATGCGTCTACACCAAACATGGGGTTCAGTTGTTCGGAGAAAGTAATGTTCGGCACCTGGTAGAAAGGGACAAAGTTGCCCGAGTTCGAATCCAGGAATGACGGGAAACCAACGCTGTAAATGTCCTGGTAGAACAAGGCAGAAACAAAGCTGTTCATTGCGATGGTACCTGTATAGGTATGGTTCAGCACCAGGTTATTCAGGTACTGGCTAAATAACGGCATCCTTGACAAGCCGTTGTACGTCACACGCCAGTTTGGCTTGGGTGTATAATATTTGAATGGGTTGCTGCGCACATTATCGTTGTTGTGATCGATGAGCGGAATGTCGTTAGCGCTCTTACCGCTGTAAGCAGCCAGGAACGCAGGCACCAGCACATCCTGCGAATAACGTCCATAACCTTTTTTATAGGTTGGATCAGCAGGATCGGGCACATTACCCGAATAAGGGTTGTTGCGGCCCAGCCTTTCAGATACCATTTCCCTGTTTTCCAGGAACTGGAGGTAAGTCCCGGAGGTTACACTCGACGGTTTGAACATAGTACCCAAACCGATATAAGATACCGTGAACGCGCCTGTTTCATAAGCGCTGTTGTGTGTAAACAAGCCACCGCTATGCGTAGTGTCTTTGAACAGTTCGTTGTGCGTTTTGCTGAAGGTCCGCGTAAAACTGATATCGGCACGCAGGTCGGCTATCGGCTCCAGCGTAGTAGTGATATTCAGGTTTTGCGAGTACTGTTGCTGGAACTGCGCATTGAATAGCGTATCACGGCTCAGGCGATTTTGCGCAGCTTGTGTTTCCAGCCACGACCTGTCGGGCTGGTAACCGTATACGAAGTCGAAGCCCGGCGCCAGGGTGGCATCGTTCACGCCCATATATTTGGTGCTGTCCATGTAACCCGGCAACACAGTGCCTGAATTTTCCGTGAACGACATCGTACTGCGTCGCACCATCGTCAATAACCTGCCTGCAAATCGTTCACCCGACGACACACTCATCGGTGTCATGCGTTTCTTTTGCCTGGCCAGTTTACGTTCACGTTTTTCCTTTGCCTTTTGCGCTTTGCGCTGGGCTACTTCTTTTGCCTTTATCGATTTGCGTAACGAATCCAGCTGTTTATCAGTAAGGTTAGCAGTGTTGATAGGTATCTCCTGTTTCGCAGTATCCACTTTGGGCGCAACAGGTTTATTATTGCGCTGGCCGGCACGCAGGTCTTTTACCTTCTTCGCATCATCTTTCTTGTTGAGCGAGGGGCGTGTCGATTTTGGCTGGTTAACTGCACGCAACCAGCGGTTTTTATTATACAGCTGCAGAAAGTTCAGTTCCGTATTCACCTGCTTGGTTTGTGTATTACCAATGGTGTTACCCAGTTCTTTTGTCAATAACGATGCAGCGGTCCAGCTATAGTTAGCACCATAGGTAAGCCTGATACTCGTCCAATCCGTGATCGGCAGTTTTTGCAACGGCAGGTTGTAGCTGGCGTTGAATTGTTGTGTATAATATGTGTTTCGTCCTAATTCTTTGATGCGATCAACAAGCGTGTCGCGCTTCTCGCGTGTATCAATACGGCCGTAGGGTTCGTCGATACGCGAATTATTTGTTGCGGTATAATCGAAAGAAAGTGAGCGAGCCAGTTCCCATCGCAAAGTATAGAGGCGCATCCACGTAAAGTTCTTGAAGTACGTAGGCTTGATCGTCACGATGGCGTCTGACACATTACGTACCACCGTCTCATCTACGATACGGTTCAGATCACTGCGCACCGATATGTTGGCCGGCAGCGGGTTGAAGTTAAAGTCTTTGACGAGCGACAGCCATTTCGACTTCGAGCGTATCAGCGATTTGAATGGCTCGACGGAGCGCCCCTTAATGTTGTATGTATAACCAAGACCCAGGCGCTGATTTACCAGCTCATCCGATTCGATGATAGGGTTGCGCTTGAACTGTTTATTGTACGCGTAGTTCAGGTCGAAATTTTTTACGCTCCACGGCATGGTGGTAGGCTTCTGCTTTTCAGGATTACCTAATATCCGGACGTTTGATACATTGAACGAAGTGATAGAAGTGTAATCCTGGGCGATCTTCCTCAGTGAATCGCGCTGAGCTTCGTCGCGCGCATTAGCCAGCTTATCTTTAAATGCTACGTCCAGGTCGAACGGATCGTACTGCGGATTGCTGATATTTTCAGAATAACCCACGAACACGGGTAATTGAATACCCCATTTACGTGGCATTAATTTGCCTACGTTGACGTTGGTAGAGGCATTATACTGGTAAAAATCATCGCGGAAGCGCTGGTTAAGCTTCTGGTCGATATTACCGTAGCCCTGTGTATGCATGCTACCACTCAGGTTCACGTTACCAAGATCGGCCAGCTGCACCGTTACCTTACCCGCTGCTGCATAGCCGGGCTTTTCATTGAGGCCTATCATACGCAGCTCATTGAACCATACTTCAGCGCATTTGTTAAGGCCATCGTCATTCGGTGTTTCTGCACTCTTTAACGGGTTGCGGACACCCAGCATTATAGTCTTTGCTTCTCCGATGTTCGGGTTACC
>JAJNBR010000124.1 GCA_021156265.1 Flavipsychrobacter sp. | reverse complement strand
TCCCAACGCTCGCGCATGGTCATTATCCCGCAACTAATATCTGCAATGGCCCGGGTATGGGTAAATGGCAGCAAATTCTGCCGGGCGTTGGTATCAAACAGTGTAATTCCCATAAAAGAAAAATCCCGGCAAAAGTCGGGATTTTTCATGCGTTAAGCAAGTAATATAGAATCGTACGATTATTTCTTCTTCTCGTAACGTTTTTTGAACTTCTCAATACGACCGGCAGTATCTACGAACATAGACTTACCTGTATAAAACGGGTGAGACATGTGAGAGATCTCGACCTTTACCAGGGGGTATTCGTTACCGTCTTCCCACACAATAGTTTCTTTTGTCGCCGTAGTAGAACGGGTAAGGAATGCGTAGTCGTTCGACATGTCTTTGAACACCACCATTCGGTAATTCTTAGGATGAATATCTTTTTTCATTGTATTGCTTTTGGGGTGCATGGATTTTGCCATGCGTTAAAATGAGTTGGCAAAGGTAGCACTTTTTTGTTTTGCAGCAAAAAAATATGAAATATTTGGCCAGTTTTAATGTTAATTACCCGCCAGTAGCTTTTCCAGGTCGGCTGCTGCCTGCTCAGCCATATTATATTTCCCAATTATTTTTCCGTCAGCATCTACCAAAAAAGCCTGTGGAACGAACTGGATACCGTATATCTGGGCTGCCTTCGAATTCCAGGCACCCAGGTCGCTAATATGGTAGGGCCAGGTCAGCTTGTCTTTCTGGATAGCATTGATCCATGCCTCTTTATTCTGATCAAGCGAAACACTGAGAATGGTAAAACCGCGCTTGGCGCCCTTAAACTTTTTATCCTTGTATTTTTCATACATCTCCACCAGTCGCGGATTGGCCATACGACATGGGCGGCACCACGAAGCCCAGAAATCGATCAGAACTATGCGTTTTTTGTTGATATCCGATAGCTCAAGCACCTCTCCCGCAGGATTGGTAAACGCAAGTTCAGGCGCCTTTTGGCCCATGGCAATAGTTTGATTGCTGTAGTCTTGTGCGCTCACCGTATAACTCAGGCCACATGCTAAAAACAGGGCTGTAAATAGTTTTTTCATCTTCTGTTGTATGTTGTAATCTATAAAATTAGGATAAAATCACACATCAAGTGTTAGTCCGTCATAGGCCAAATGCATCCCTTCCGGCAGTATTCTCTCTACCTCGGCATGCAACCCCAGTTGATGACTTATATGGGTAAAGTAACTCTGTTCGGCCCCTACCTCACGGGCTATCTCCATAGCTTCTTTCAGGTTATAATGAGAAACATGCTCCTGCTGTCTCAGTGCATTTAGCACAAATACTTTGCTGCCTTTAGCCTTATCTAATTCTTCAGGAGCTATGTAGTTGGCATCAGTAATATAGGTAAAGTCGCCAATGCGGAATCCGAATACCTCAAGTTTCAGGTGCAACACCCTTATAGGAATGATCGCAAGGCCATTAATATAAAAAGGCTCGTTAGCAATAGTGTTCAGATTTATTTGTGGTATACCCGGATAGTTGGGATATTGGAATACGTATTGAAACTCTCTCTTCAGTATCTCCTGTGTAGGTTCAGTAGCATATACCTCGATAGCCTTATTATGATGATAGTTATATGCCCTTACATCATCGAGCCCGGCAGTGTGGTCTTTGTGGCCATGCGTGAATACAACTGCATCAAGATCGCGGATATTTGCCCTTAAAGCCTGACAACGAAAATCAGGACCACAATCTATCACAATGCTTGCCTCCGGCGCATCTATCCATATTGAAGACCTTAAGCGGTTGTCATGTTTATCTGCCGAAGTGCAAACAGCACAATCACAGCCGATAAATGGTACACCTTGCGAGGTTCCGGTTCCCAGGAAAGTGATCTTCACGTTAGATGTCCATTTCAGTTTGGGTACCTGAATCTTTATTGAAGCTGGGTTGCTCCTTCAGCTGGCTGTACCATTTTTGCATCTCGCCGCTCAGCTCTTCTTCCTTCACGTTGATCGAGGGTAGTATTTCTACAAGCGCATTGATACGCCCTTCAATCGCGAGAAATTTGTTGATAACAACCACACGTTTATCCTCAAGTATACAGTAGCCCGAATTGAAGGTACCCTTCTCATAACGAATGATGTAGCGCGCTTCCTCAAAAAGCTGCTCCAGCTTTTTAAGGGTGTTTGGTGTATATTTGAAGCTCATTTACAATTTCCCGGTTTCGATGGCTAAAAATAGAAAATTCGGCGCACTTCTTTGGGTTACTCTGTTATCTGCAGCATTTTGCAGCACAATAAAGGCGCAGAGCTACTACGAAGAAACTCCCCGCACTTTCTATGGCGGACTGCTGGCCGGCACCAATTTCACCCAGATCGACGGCGACAATTTCGCGGGTTACCACAAGGTGGGATTTAATGTAGGTGGTATCGTATATACAAAATTTGCCGACCATTTCGCAGGCAGCATGGAGATACTGTTTTCTCAGAAAGGTAGCAGAGCACATCAGATGCAACGGTCTAACCACGCACAATTCAACATACTTAAATATAATATCGACCTGAATTATGCCGAAGTACCGGTAATGCTCAACTATTTCGATAAAAAACGAGCGCATGCAGGTGCCGGTTTTTCTTATTCGCAACTCATCAGTTCGAAAGAAGTAGTAGTAGTTGACAACCCTGCTCAACTGGGACCCGTGGACTTCGAAAACGACTATCCTTTCAAAAAATACGATGTAAATTTCCTCCTGGGCGGCGGTCTGCGCTTATATAAAGGTCTTTTTCTCAATCTTCGTTTCCAGTATTCTCTCGTGCCAATACGCGAGAAAATTCACCCCGAACTCGGAAGAGCTGAGCAGTATAGCAACCTCTATGTTCTGCGCTTAATGTATCTCTTCGGTACGGAAGACAAGCCCTACTAGCCTTCCAAAATCTCAAATTAAAAAAGGATTAATCGCATGTTTTAATATAGATTTAGACACTATATTGAGCACATGGTTAGTTACCCAGCGAAATTGAAACTCCGCCTTGACTGGAGTGAAATGGACCTTTTCGGTCATATCAATAACGTTTCTTATTTCAAATATGTGCAGGCATCCCGAGTAAACTATTGGGAGATGATTGGACTCACAAAATTTCACAGCGAGAGCGGCATCGGGCCGATGCTGGCTTCTACCTCGTGTCGTTTTTTCAAGCCGCTATTCTACCCCGGCAGCATTATGGTGCAGGCAAGCATTACTAACATTGGCAACACCAGCTTTAAGATGAAACATCAAATACTGGATATTAACCATACTATTGCCGCCGAGGCTGAGGATGTGATCGTGATGTATAATTTCAAGGAGGAAGAAAAAGCGGTTATCCCCGAGGATATCCGCAAGAAGATCATAGAATTGGAAGGGTTAACTGCATAAATGCAATTTTTGCGGCAGTAATCCGTTTTGCTGATATGAGATCCGTCCTGC
Source organism: Flavipsychrobacter sp. (assembly GCA_021156265.1). Lineage (GTDB taxonomy): Bacteria > Bacteroidota > Bacteroidia > Chitinophagales > Chitinophagaceae > Polluticoccus. Next base: position 4,504 of record JAJNBR010000124.1, on the reverse strand, counting down.
ATGTCAAACATGCGCTTCTTGTGTTGCTTTGCTTCCTGGCTTATGACAATGGGTATACCCAACCAGGTTACTACCTGGAAGACCAGCGTACATTTTACGGTGGACTGGTTGCCGGCACTAATATCACACAGGTGGATGGCGATGGATATAACGGATACCACAACCTCGGCTGGAACGCCGGCGGGGTCATGTACATGCGCCTGTCCGAACGCATAATCGGCAGCATGGAAATGCTGTATGTGCAAAAGGGCTGCCGCGGCGGCAGTCGTGAATCATTGGTAAAGGGCGTCAATATCCTTGACTACCGGATAAGGACTGACTACGCCGAGGTCCCGCTACAGGTATACTATCATGACAAACATCTCAATCATGTCGGTGCCGGTTTTGCCTACGCACGACACATCAATACTATAGAAAAAGTCGAATCACAACCTCATCATGACTTTCGTACAGAAGATTACCCGTTCAAGAAACAAGACATCAGTTTCCTCATCGGCGGCAGCTTACACCTTTGGAAAGGTTTTTTTGCCAACGCACGTTTTCAATACTCGATCATTGAGGCAAGAGGAATGACTCCGGAAGGGATAAGCTGGATGGGGCAATACAACAACGTGTGGACCTTCCGGCTAATGTACCTGTTCGGCACTAAGCAAAATTAGTCTTGAGCATTTCTTTAACAGCATATAGAGCGCTGGCCAATGCAGCTTCAACCGTGCCTGCCGCATGACCTACATGTGTCGCCTCGCCGGCAAAAAATACGGTGCCTGCTTCCGGTATATTCAGCTCTTTTGCAGCTTCATGCCCACCTACAGTAGCGTAACTGTAAGCGCAATACGTGAATGGTTGCTGCTGCCAGTTGGCAATGTGCCACTTGCTTAATTGTTCTTTTAAAAATGCGGGTGATAGTTTGAAAATATTAGCGAGTGAGTGCAAAGCGTCAGTAAGCAACACATCTTCGCTTGCATCCTTCCGGTTACCGGCGTTTGGTCCTGCAAGCCATCCGGTGAGCAAGGTGCTTTCTTTAGGTGCCTGTGTCCACCATGTCGGAACTGTCTCGTCGGAAAATATGAACGCCATATTTTTGGTTTCATTATTCTGCTTCCAGAAAGCTGTTTTGAATTCGAGTAGAAATTTGATCACCATCCCCGCTCCTAACATCTTTGCCGCTTGCCATTTGCGCCCCAGCGATGGCTGAAACTTAATGGCATATTCACTATCGGGCAGTGCCTGTAAAATAGTGATGGGTACTGTAACCAGTACCTGCTTTGCATGATAAGTTGTGGCAGACGTATATAGTTTCACCTTGCCTTCTTCCCAATGCACTTCCCTAACAGGATCAGACAACCGTATCATACAACCCAGCGCCTCGCACTTTTCAGCCAAATAGTTTATGATCCTGCAATAACCACCGTCTACCCTATATTGTTCGTCATCATCTTCTGTCAAATCTCCTTTCATGGCCATGATGCTTGCACGTTTTGCATCAGCCGCCTCGTAGCTCTCAACAAAACGCGTTACAGAATTGCGCATCTCTGCATGCTCCTGCCCGGAAAAAAAATTATTGAGAAAATCCTCAACCGGCATATCGTAGGCCAGATCATTCAATGGCTTTTCCAGCTTTTGGCTATGCTCGATAAAATCGCTCTGCTCTTGTATTTCACCCTTATTGTATTGAAGCAGATCGCCGGACATTGGGATATATGAAATACCGGCTTCTTTCAATAGTTGAATAGTAAAGGGCAATTCGCCATGAATGAACTCGGCACCGGCTTCAACCAGATTTTGAAATCCCGCGCTAAACATAGTATTGATGCGTCCACCAAGTCGGTCGCTTGCTTCAACAATAAGCACCTTTCGGCCAGCCTCTGCCAGGTGGCGTGCCGCCATTAGCCCCGCCGCGCCTGCTCCCACAACGATCACATCGGCATCCTGTTTCATAAAGCACCCACTATTTTTTCTTTTTTCCGAAAATGGAGATACCTGGCGGATCCTTATGTAGTCGCTGCCATCCGCGATTTAATGTATCAAACGAGGTAGAAAGTGATTGGTATGTATTGTTGGTATTTATCAGCTTTCCAAATCCTGAAGTGGCAGTATCCAGTTTGTAAAAACTCCGACCGAGCTTCCTGAACGATGATTGAAGATGGGTAAGATCATCAGCAATATTGGTTTTCGCCAGTTTCCCGCTGGTTTGCACTGCATTATTTACAGATCGATTAAAGTCGCTTGAGTTGGCCGCTAGACGTTGTGATTGTGAAGCAGCATCTCCTAAAATGGCTTGTACATTATGCTCATTATTCAGCTTGTTCGACAAGTTTGACAAACCGTGCATTTTTTGTTCCAGATTGACCACACCTACCGCACTACGGCTTAACAATCCGGTACGGAATAAAGAATTAACACTTTGCAAAGTTGTGTCTGCAGTACGCAGCATAAACTTAGCTGTTTCAAATATGGGGGTAAATCTCACAGACACCGGCAAAAGACTGGTATCCAACCCAGTTTGAAGTGTGGCGTAATCCGGCAATATTGCCGTGCCGTTACCCAGCTTGAGATCGATTATTTTTTCGCCGGTGATACCGCCAGCCGCCAGCTTAGCGACAGTACCCTCTGGCAAACGAACGCTTTTTGACACGGCGAGTGTGATTCGAACGTTGCTGCGGTTGATATCTATATTTGAGATCTTGCCCACGCGTACACCTTTTACCATAACCGGCGACGATGGCTGCAAGCCTTGTACATCAGCGAAGTACGCGTAATATTCAAAACGTGTTACAAACACATTACTGTCCTTCAGAAAGTAATAACCAGCTACAGCCAATACGATGACTGTGATCCAGACCAGGGTTTTAACATTATTTTTCTTTTCAGGCTTGCCGTTCACGAGATAAAAATAATACAAATAATTGTGCCCATTCAGGTTATATGCACCACACTGCAGCTTCGCGGCTGGCACAGTATTTTTAGCCATATGTGCGGACTAAATATTTTTGTTATGAGATCGCTATTATATCTGATTGCCGTGATACTGATAATAGGCTGGCTGTTAGGTGCTTTTGTATGGAACGCAGGCAGCATTATACACATCCTGCTTGTGATCGCCATCATATCACTACTGCTTGGTTTCATCAGGCGCGGTACAGTGGACTAAACAGAATACAATTTCTGAATATCCTCTGTTGTTTTTAAAAATTGCTATGGCAACTGCCGTAGCTTTTTTTATTTATCAAACCGTGAAGGCATGTGTTTTGCAACCAATTCCTCACCAAAAACAGCATAGTGCAAACCTATAATGAGCGCGCCATAATAGAAATGATGGACTGGCAAAAGGAAATGAAACGAAAGTCTTCCATCTCAGCCTATATAGCCGCCAAGTTTCAAAGCAAGTTTAACAGCCTGGTACCCGAAAAAGTACACCAGGTAATTACGGCTGCTTTCAGGCACACCGTACAAGGTTTGCTCAAGGGCTCAGAACTTGTTTCGGCTGCGCCGCTTAAGAATACCAACCTGGAAGACCGCGAACGTAGAATTGAAGGAAGGATCGAATTCTACAAAAACACTGCTGCAGCCGAAGGCGCATTAACGGGTGCAGGAGGCTTTCTTTGGAGTCTCGCAGATTTCCCGATGTGGTTGACGCTAAAAATGAAAATGTTGACCGAAATAGCTGCACTGTATGGATTTGACATCTCCGACTATAAAGAACGTGTTTACATTTTGTACACTTTCCAACTTGCTTTCTCTACGCGCCAACACCGCAGAGAGATCTTTGGCATTGTGGCCAACTGGCAACATACAAGCCAATCACTTCCCGCACCAAATGATTTTAACTGGAGAAAGTTTCAACAGGAATACCGGGACTATATCGATCTCGCGAAGCTGATACAACTGATACCCGGCATTGGCGCTATTGCAGGTGCATACGTAAACCATAAATACACGAAGCTACTTGGTCATACAGCAATGAATGCTTATCGCACGCGCCTATTTACTGAAGGCAAATTAAATGAATAAAAAAGCCGGCCCTTTCGGGCCGGCCGTGTATAATTGATATACACCCACTATTTTATCTCACAATGTTGAACGGTTTCGCTATTTGACCACCCGAAGTGCCTGCGCGGAGTATGTAATAACCTACGGGCAGATTGCTCACATCAAGCGTCTTTGTTTTCAAACCACCACTCAGTTCTTCCTTCATCACTACCTGGCCAAGCTGGTTTACTACCACTATATTTTCCAGAACAAACGTTCCTTCAATTTGCAGTGTGACCTTATCATTAGCCGGGTTAGGATAGAGATTCAGATCGATGACTTCTTTGTTTATATCCTCTACATCGGTTGTGAAGTTCAGCGCGATGGTATCGTTGCCGCAATCGTTCGTAACGATCAGCTTCACATCTGTAGGCGCTATGGTGAATGTATGCGATGGCGTCGGCGATGTGCTTGTAACTCCATCATTGAATATCCACAGGTAGCTGATAACATTTTGTATACCACTTGCGCTGAA
>JAJNBR010000123.1 GCA_021156265.1 Flavipsychrobacter sp. | reverse complement strand
CAAGAGGTAGACCGTGAAGCCCGCGTTGAAGAACTAAAGAAAATGGCATAATTGATCCTTGGTCAGTTAGCTCTATATTGGCGCCCGGGCAATCCCGGGCGCTTTCTTTTTTACTTGTTCGCAATGGTATTCAATGCCGTGGCGGGATTTTTGTTATTGTAATACTACATTTGCAGGCAACTATGCTGAAGAATTTTTTTGAGCACCTCGGTCGGATAAGCATCATGCTGGCGGGTACCATCAACAGGCCTGAGAATACCAAGGTGTATTGGAAGGAGTTTATGGAGCAATGCAACGACATAGGCATTCGGTCGCTGCCCATCGTTTTAGTGATCTCCTTCTTCCTGGGTGCGGTATTGACCATCCAGACCGCCTACCAGCTGGTGAGCCCGCTGGTGCCGAAGCCGGTGGTAGCACAGATCATCCGCGACTCGGCCATCCTCGAGCTATCGCCCACGGTAATTTGTATTGTACTGGCCGGTGTGGTAGGATCCAAGATCGCGTCTGAGCTGGGTAATATGCGGGTAAGCGAGCAGATAGATGCTCTCGAGATCATGGGTATCAATACCAAGAGCTACCTGGTGCTGCCTAAAATAGTAGCCGCTGCTATCATGGTGCCCTTGCTGATAGTACTGTCTATCGCCGTTACCATCTGGGGCGGTTATATTGCAGGCATGTTCTCACAGGTACTGACGCAGGAGCAGTTTCACCAGGGATTGACGCAGGGTTTCCTGCCGTACAACCTCTTCTTTGCTATGGTGAAGGCGCTGGTATTTTCGCTCATTATATCTATCATTCCCGCTTATTACGGTTATTATGTGCAGGGCGGCGCCCTCGAAATTGGCCGGGCATCCACTACATCGGTGGTTGTAAGCTGTATACTGATACTGCTGGCCGACTATATGCTGTCTGTACTGCTTTTATAAGAAGAAATGTTGAATTTTCAGCAAAGGCCACTTCCAGCGAAGTGGCCTTTGTGTTTTAACCTGCTAACCATTTTTTAGGTAAATTGCGGCCTCATTGAATAAGTATAAATAAAGCCCGAGGTTAGTAGTATGAAATCGACAATAAACATAAACATAGAGCTGGACGAGGAAAAAATGCCGGAAACCATAGAGTGGAATGCACCTGACGGCGGCGTTGACGATCTGCAGAAAGCAAAAGCGGTGTTGCTTGGCTTGTGGGATGGCGAACAGAAATCTGCCCTGCGCATCGACCTTTGGACCAAAAAAATGATGGTAGATGAAATGAACGATTTTTACTACCAGACCTTCTTCGGTATGGCAGATACTTACCTGCGCGCAACGAAGAACGCAGAGCTGTCGAACGAACTAAAAGAGTTTGCTAAGTCGTTCCTCAAAAAAGCATCCGACGCCCTCGAAAAGGAGAATAGCAATAACTAATAGATTTTAATATTTTTTGCTTTTCACATTTACCTTTTACATTTACCATATGTCACTCGAACAAAAAGTAATGGAACAGATGAAGGACGCAATGAAAGCTAAAGACGAAGCTGCATTGCGGACTCTTCGTGCTATCAAATCTGCTATCCTGATAGAGAAAACATCGGCCGGCGCAAGCGATACGCTTACCGAAGCCGACGAAATAAAAATGCTGCAAAAAATGGCCAAGCAGCGCCGCGACTCGTTGGATATCTTCACGCAGCAAAACCGCGAAGACCTCGCATTGAAGGAGCGTGAAGAACTGGCCATCATCGAAAAGTTCCTGCCAAAACAAATGTCGCAGGAAGAACTGCAGGCTGAACTGAAAGCCATCATCGCAGAAGTAGGCGCCAGCTCTCCGGCTGATATGGGTAAGGTAATGGGCGTGGCTTCGAAAAAACTGGCCGGCAAAGCCGATGGTAAAGCGATCTCTGAAAATGTAAAACAATTGCTGGCAGGCGGATAATGGTAATAGACATTATTGGCATCACGCTGGTTGTTATCTTCTTTATACGCGGCTACATGAAAGGTATCATTGTAGCCGCTTTTTCTCTATTGGCTATAGTGCTGGGCATCATTTGCTCGCTCAAGCTCTCGCACGAGTTTGCTGCCTGGCTGGCCGCAAAGAATATTGTGACCTCAGGCTGGGCTCAGATCGTGAGCTTTGTGGTGTTGTTTGTCGGCATTCTGTTCGGCGTACGCTTGGTAGCCAAAGCGCTGGAAAGCTCTGCAAAGGCCATGATGCTGGGATGGGTGAACAGTGGGATAGGGGGATTGCTGTACGCATTTATGGCTGCAGTTATCTGGAGTTCCCTACTATGGCTGGCAACACAGATGAGCCTTATCTCTCCCGAGACCATTGCCGCCAGCAAGACCTACCAATATACTGCACCCTTAGCCCCCTGGACATTTGAAAAGATAGGTGCCGTATGGCCGATGGTTAAAGACCTGTTCGCCGACCTGCAGCAATATTTTTCCGGAGTTAACAAACCCGAACATGTGGATACTGCTCGATAACTACGATTCGTTCACCTATATACTGCATCACTACCTGTTGCAGACGGGTAATGATTGTGTAGTGTATCGCAACGATGAATTGACTTTGCAACAGTTGGCAGACCTAAAACCTTCCCGTCTCATCATTTCTCCCGGCCCTGAAACACCTTTGCAGGCAGGCATTTGTATGGATGCCATCGCTCGTTTTCACGACAAGATCCCTATACTGGGTGTCTGTCTTGGCCACCAGGCATTAGGTATGTTCTTCGGTGCAAAGCTGGTGCATGCAAAGCAGCCTATGCACGGTAAAACAGACGAAATGGAGCACAACGGCCACCCGCTGTTTCGCGACATCTCTTCGCCGTTCACTGTTATGCGCTACCACTCGCTGGTTATCGAAGAATTGGAAGGTACGGGGTTGCAGTCGATCGCTCAAACTGAAGACGGAACGATCATGGCATTAGTACATGAAAAATATCCCTGCACGGGCATCCAGTTTCATCCTGAGTCAATAGGTTCCCCGGATGGCCTGCAAATGCTGATGAACTGGGCGGCGCTTTAGTCTATAATACAGTATCGTTCGCCAGGGAACATAAAAGAAAGGAGCACTTAAGTGCTCCTTTCTTTTATCTATTGCTTTACAAATTGCCTGGTTTCTTTAGGATATCCGTCTATATCAATACTCAGCAGATAGGCTGCGGGAGGCAATGTTCCGGTGGGCACCTGCACGGTTTCGCTGCCGCGTTGGGCTCCGGACCATACCGTTCTTCCATTAATGTCCGTTACAGTTAATCTTGCCTGCTTACCGGATGTCTTACCAAGATCCACATTCAGCACCGAGTTTACGGGGTTGGGGTATAAGGATATTTGCGCACGCTGTTCACGCTGCCTGGGCACATCAGTAGTATAGGTAGCTGTGTTCCATTTATAACGCGCATACATTTCTGTTAAACCCATCGGTTGACTGCTGGGAGGCGTTGTGGTGAAATTACTGCCTATAAGGTCGAAGTTAATAGTGCCTCGCGCCTGTCCCAGTATATAGATGTTTTTCCTGTGCCCGAATTCGATATTGTAAGCCCATAGCCGGCTGGTGTCACCCAGGGTTTTCGACCATAAAAGGTTCATGTTTTTATCGTAACAATTGAAGTACATCGTACCCCAGTTGCCTGATAAGTAGGGAGGAGGAAATACAGTCTTCAAAAATTGCGTCCCTGCCGACAGGTCAATATCTATGCTATCCCTTACAGTGCCTATGATAAGAACGTTGCCAAGGCTATCTATCCCGAAATTTGCGGCGTACGTGGCGCTGTTAATTGTTTTATGAACAGGCCATACATTGGCTACATCCAGGTTGTTGTCCAGCTTTATCAGCAATTGTTCTTTTTCCGTGCCATTTTGCACGGTGACCAGCGTTTTGTTATAGGCTCCGATACTGCAGCTTTCGGTATACGACGACAGGAGCCAGATGTTGCCGCTCTTATCCGGGGTATATTTCACGTGCATGTATCCCGGCCAGTTAGGCGATCTTTTAAAGGCGCCGATCTTTTTGCTCCTCGTCACCGTCATGTTTTCCGGGTCGTATTCCTGGAAGACAAAGGTTTGCTTATTAGGATACACACTATCCGCTATACTAAGGAGATAGAGTTTTTTGTCTATCATCTTAAATGGTGTGTAAATGCCGCCATAAGATTGTTCGGCCGCGATGTGAGCTAAATAGTCGCCGTTCGTATTGTATTTTGCCAGCACACCCTTATTTACGATCACGGAAGCCGGGCCGGGATCGATGTCCACATTTCCACCTTTGGCCAGGTACAGGAAGATGTTCTTTTTGTCGTCCGTAGCGAGGGATGCGCCGCCAACAGAAGCTACACCGCTGGCATCCATTGTGTTCACCCAGAACAGGTGTCCATCGCTCAGGCGGTATTTAGCAAGAAAGCCCGACCACATCCCCGAAGCCGCTCCTCCATGCCGGTTAACAGAAACAGCATCGTTGGGAGCAAAATTCATATCGCTCATAAACGTACCGGCGAGGATCAGGTTGTTGTCGCCATCGATAATAGCGCTTTCTATATTCATGATACTCTTTTCATGCTGCAATATTTCCCGTTGAAAAGTTAGAGAGAGCACATGATTCATATTCGAATCCCGGACTGTCAAAACTTCACCATCGTTGAAGCAGGTAACCTGGGTGCAGTATTCAAACCATGTGGAACCGATAACATAGCCGTCCTCGGTTATATTAACCAGTGTTCCGATGGGAGGTTTGGGATCAATACCGATATTTTTAAACTCCGGTACTGTTGGTTGTGCAAAAACATTGAAACTCGAAATAGCGCAGACAGCGCACAAGAGTGCTTTTTTGAGCATAGTTTTATAGGTTTTAAGGATAAACGATTGTTCAGATAGACATGCTACCCTTCATAGAACGTTGGGTAAAAGGACTATGTATTGATGATCAGCTATCTGCCCCATACCCATTCAACAGACCCATGCGTATAACCAGCGATAGTTCCATCGGCCAGTCGCACATGTAGTTTTCCGTCGGCAGCTACATGAAGTATTTCGGCCAGCCACTCGTCGGCATTATTCCCAAAAGTCTGGAATGCTTCCCTGCGGTAGAGGTAGTCGTTGTATTGCTGCATTATTTCGTCAGCGGATGGTAGCTGAGCAGTTAGCGTTAGCACTTCAGTGCGCAGCTTGTTCATAAGCTCATCTATATCAAACCTCCGGCCCGCTGCCAGGTGTAGCGAAGTGGCATTTGGTAGTTCATCCGGAAACCTGTGTTGGTTGACATTCAGTCCCAGGCCTACAATGGCATAAGCCCAGTTGTTGCCGCGTATTATATTTTCAATAAGGATGCCACCTGCCTTTTTGTCATTGATAATGATATCGTTAGGCCACTTGATACGGACGTCGCACTGCTCGCTGAGTTTTTGCAAAACATTGGCAATTGCCACCGCCACGGTAGCGCTGAACACGAATTGCCGGTCTAAACCATGCTGTGGGTGGGTAATTATGCTCATCAGCAGGCTATCGCCGGGGTTGTCTGCCCAGTTGTGGCCACGCTGACCTTTGCCCTGCGTTTGCGAGACCGCCACTATTGTCAGGCCCGCTTGTGCCGTATCGGCATCTGCCAGCCGCATGGCATAGTTATTGGAGCTGTCAATAGTATCAAGTTGAATTATCGGGGCATCCAGGATGGCCTGTAAATTAACTGGCAAAGATTGTTTAATTTTGTATGTTAGAATTCGAATTCACCACAAAAATAGAAGAATAGCATTTGGATAAAATAATAACTGCATTACAGGGAAGAAAAAAACCGGCACCCCGCCTGACGCGTAACAGCAAACTTTTTAAAACCATCCTAAAAGCAATCAAGGAAAAAAAGGGAGATGAAATAGTATCGCTCGATCTCAGGAAGATCGACGAGGCGGTAGCGGATTTTTTCATATTGTGCGAAGCGAAGTCTCACATCCAGATAAAGGCAATTGCCGATTTCGTGGAGGAGACCGTGAAAAAAGAATGCGATGAAAGGCCATTTCATATAGAGCACGGCGACCACTGGACACTGATAGATTATGTGAACGTGGTGGTACATATTTTTCAGCACGAACAACGTAGGTTCTATGACCTCGAAAGTCTTTGGATGGACTCAGAGCGCATGGAGCACAACGATTAAAATTTCTGTTATATAGATTCAACGTTTTTTCAGCACAATGGAAGATAAAAAGCAACGTCCCTTACAGGGAGATAAGGGGCCCAAAAAAGGCCCCAAATTCAATATATACTGGATCTACGGTATCATATTCCTATTACTCATTGGCCTGCAGTTCTTTAGCGGTAGCATTGGCTCTACCACGCCGGAGATCAGCTTCCAGGACTTCAAAACCAACTACCTGGACAAAGGTGTGGTGGAAAAGCTCGTTGTTGTCAACAACAGCGAAGTAGAGGTGTATACCAAAGCAACAACGCCAGCTCCAGCTCCCGACTCAAAAAGCCCTTTTACGCGTACTACTACTGCCGATCCGGCTATCAAGTTTCGCATTGGCTCTGTTGAGACCTTTGAACAAAACCTGCGCGATGCCCAGCAAAGCATTCCAGAACCCCAGCGTGTACGTGTGATATACGAACCACGCGGCAGCCTGCTCAACGATATCCTGAACTCCTTCCTGCTGCCTGCTATACTGCTGGTGGCCGTATGGTTCCTCATGATGCGTAAGATAGGCGGCGGTGCAGGCGGTGCAGGTGGCGCCGGCGGTATTTTCAACATCGGTAAGTCTAAAGCGCAGCTGTTTGAAAAAGGTACCCGCGTCAACATCACCTTCAACGATGTTGCCGGCCTCGACGAAGCCAAAGTGGAGGTAATGGAGATCGTGGACTTCCTGAAGAATCCTAAAAAATATACAGCACTGGGTGGTAAGATACCTAAGGGCGCCCTGCTTGTTGGTCCTCCGGGTACCGGTAAAACCCTGCTGGCGAAAGCCGTTGCAGGCGAAGCACAAGTGCCTTTCTTCTCCATGTCGGGTTCCGATTTCGTGGAGCTCTTCGTGGGTGTGGGTGCCAGCCGTGTACGCGACCTGTTCAAACAGGCACGTGAAAAAGCGCCTTGTATCGTGTTTATCGATGAGATAGACGCCATAGGACGCGCACGTGGCAAGAACGTGGTGATGAGCAACGACGAGCGCGAGAACACGCTCAACCAGCTCCTTGTTGAAATGGATGGTTTCAGCGGCGATACAGGTATCATTGTACTGGCGGCTACCAACAGGCCCGATGTACTGGATACAGCCCTGCTGCGCCCCGGCCGTTTCGACCGCCCGATATCTATCGACATTCCGGATGTAAAAGGCCGTGAGAAGATATTCGAGGTGCACCTGAAGCCGATCAAAAAATCGAAGAATCTTGACATCAATAAACTGGCTACCCAGACACCCGGTTTTGCCGGTGCCGATATAGCCAACATCTGTAACGAGGCTGCGCTGATAGCTGCACGCCAGGGTAAAACAGAAGTGGATATGCAGGACTTCAACGATGCTATTGACCGTGTGATAGGTGGCCTGGAGAAAAAGAACAAGATCATCTCTCCTGAAGAGAAGAAAGTGATCGCCTTCCACGAGGCCGGCCACGCAGTATGCGGCTGGTTCCTGGAGCACGCACACCCGCTGGTGAAGGTGTCTATCGTTCCGCGTGGTGTGGCTGCGCTGGGTTATGCGCAGTACCTGCCCAAAGAGCAGTACCTGTACACTACCGAGCAGATGCACGACCAGATGGTGGCCCTGTTTGGCGGCCGCGCTGCCGAAGACATCATCTTCGGGCAGATATCTACCGGCGCGCAAAACGACCTGGAGCGCATCACCAAGATGGCCTACAGCATGGTGAGCATCTATGGTATGAATGCCAAAATAGGTAACATATCGTATTACGACGGACAGCAGGAGTATGCTACTACCAAGCCTTACAGCGAGGAAACAGCCAAGATAATAGACGAAGAAGTACGCGCCCTGATACTGGGCCAGTACGAGCGCACCAAGGAGCTGCTGAGCAAACACAAGCACCACCTGTATGCACTGGCCGAAGAGCTGCTGCGGAAAGAGGTGCTGTTTAAAGACGACCTGGAGCGCCTGATAGGCAAACGCCC
>JAJNBR010000002.1 GCA_021156265.1 Flavipsychrobacter sp. | reverse complement strand
GTTCGCTGCGCTCAGAATGACAGTTCTATTTGGGGATGACAGCCCTTGATATAAAAACAAAAAGAGCAACAGTGCTGTTGCTCTTTTTGTTTGGTAAATACGGTTGCGCTTAGAATCCGCGCCTGCTGTTGCGTTTAATGTAGTCTTGTATTTTGACCCGGCTGTTGCCTACGGCTTCGATGGCTTCGCGAACCTGGTCTTCGCTGCAGTTGAGCGTATCGGCCAGGTAGCGTACCTCATGGTCGCGCGATAATACATCGCGTTTACGGTCATTGTCGGTATATCTCCTTCCGCTTCCTTCGTGTCGTGCCATAATATTTCGCTTTTGTAAAGGAAATGCCAAAAAATTCATGCCCGTTGGCTTGCAGCAGGCGGCGCTGCTAAGGAGCGTTGCGGTAGCAGACCTCGTGCAGCTGGCTTTCGTGGCCGTCGATGATCTTGCCATGGATGCCGCATACCTGCCTGATACTCTCGCGCTTGTTGTCGGCAAAGGCCGCTTCGGGGTAGCCGCAAAAGATGGAAAACTCCCGGGCGTTGCTCATGCTGGTCCACAGCTCTTCGAGGCGGAGGGCGGCGGTTTTGTTGCCTTCGGCCCACATCAGCGCCATGATCTCGCCAAAGAAGCGTACCCGGCGGCCGCGGCGGTCGGCGCGGTACAACAGGCCGTACACTATCTCTTCCAGTCGGCCCGCATCGGGCATGCCGTTGATAACGAATTTGTCGCGGGTGCGTTCGGCCTCCAGGGGTATGAAGCGGTCGTCGGCTATAAGGGTGGGCAGGTGTATGCCGAGGTCGCGCAGCTTTCCGCTGAGTGCGTTCAGGTGCTGCGGCGTGGCAATGACCACTACGCATTCGCCGGCATTAATGCCGGTTCCGGTAAAGCCAATAAGGGCGTCTATCAGTATCTCGTCGGTGCGGTAAACCTGCAGCACATGCTGGGCGGTGGTCTGGTTCCAGAAGGTATCTGCGGGTGTTTTTGTCCAGTCTGATTGTACTATATCCGGAGGTTCGGACGAATGAGGGTCTTGCATAACTTGGCCGTTTATGGGTTTAAAGGTAGACAAAGCGATGGTAAACGCGTGTTAAAAGTCCTCAGGTTGTCCACATTTATTACAGGCTGCATAATGCGCTGGAAGCCAGCTTCAAGAGAAAACCGGTATTGATAAAATGGATAATTTTTTGTATATTTGTTGTGGAAAAATGTGGATATGAATGATAAAGGATTGAGACTGAGGGAAGAGCGTTTTTATGAGCCAGGATGGGTGGGTGATGATAGTGGAGTAGATGCGTGTGGCTCTACGGCAAGCATCGATCCGGGAGTTGTGGTCGTTGAAAAACGACAACAAACTGTAACAATTTCGAAGCGGATAAAGCCACGGATGAGGCTTTCAGCGTTTTGCTGTTCGGCTACCATTCCCAACCCGACAACAAACGCAGTATTCTTTCAACTACCATCAAATCGTGTGAAAAAAGCTAACAAATTGCAACTTAAAGTGAATATAGGCTTGGCTTTCAGCCAGTATCATTTTGCTGGCATTGTAACAGGATACGGCCGTTTTAACAGTACAGGCAGAGCAATGAGTATCAATAATTCAACGCATAATGAGTATGCGATTCCTCAATATGTTATAGGTTGCAGCTCTGCAGTAAACTGCTGTAACAGGAAGCGACTGTTAAAATATAACGGCTGTTTTAACATTCTGGATAGGGGTAAAAAACGCAAATGTTTGATTTGCAATAAGATAGTTTCACAAGCTGCAAAGAGCGCCCCGTCATGGCCCGGTCAAAAATATGGGGTGAGTGTAGCTGAGCAGGGTTTAGCAGGGTTTTTGTCTTACAGGTATTGGAATAAATAAGAAGTGTGATGTATAGGTTCGACAAAGTGCAGCAAAAAGACGGGACTTGGAGATTTGAACTGGATGGTATCAACCTGATTTTAGAAGGGTATATAGTAGACAAGGACAAGCATTTGATTCAGAATCCGGAGAAGGCGATAGCTTACTTCAATGTGGCAGGACATGTGTATGGTGTATCCAACCAGTTCAAGACTTACGGAACGGCAGAAGATTTTTACGATGTGATGATGAAACAGTATTCCATTTTCGATAATACGAAACTGGACAAGAAAGGAACAGAGCCTGAGCTGCGGGCATCATAGATGGAACCTTAAACTATTTGCAAGGCCGCTCCCAGAGCGGCCTTTCTTCAGTTCTTACCCTAGCGGGTACCCCTCGGCACCCCGAACCTGGCCCGTGGGCCGCGCTCCCTGTACAGCGCCACTGTGCGCTTGATGAAGGTGTAGTAGGCATATTCGTTCATGCCGCGCAGCTGCTCATACGTAGGCCGGAACAGCTGCAGATAGGCCTGGGCGCTGTCTCCGCGCAGCCCGGTAATAGTGGATACGAGCCTTTCATTGAAGGCAAAGTCGATATACTTCTGCTGCTGGTACCACACGTAGTGCTTCTGGAAGGCCCAGATCTGCTGGTTCTTCTTACTCATAGCACTAAACGGGTGTCGTATGGCGTCAAGCCCCGTCAGCTCCGGGAACTCAAGGGCTTCTTTATAGAGCTGGTGGTAACGGATGCTGTCGCTTTTATAATCGCGGGCTATACCGCTCACCTCAATAGCCGAAAGCTGTACGTGCGCTTTCTCCATTACTACTTTGAAGAAAGCCGGCAGTGTGCCCTGTGGCAGCCTGATGCGGATGATCTTATAGCCGGTCTTGCGGAATTCGATAAGGTGCCCCCTGGTGGCCGCTAGCGCAAATTTACCCTGGTCGTCGCTGGCCACGCCTGCCTGGGTATGCAGGTTGAAGATGGCTACGTCATCAAGGGGTTTGCTGTCACTTACGTCAATAATCTGTCCCTGTATGGCCTGGCCATATGCAACCGAGTGCATCAGCCATAGTAACAAGCTGCCTATCAGGGAAGTAAATCCGCGCATAATCTTTGCTAAAGATAAGCGGTAAGGGTATTCGCCGGATATTTGGTTTTGTTAAAAAAAGATAAAAGCGTGGTTATTATCTTTGCGGGCCATGTATTCGTTTCTTATCCGCAAAGTGCTTTTCAGCATCGATCCAGAGAGAGTTCACCATCTCGTTATGAATAGCCTGAACAAGGCGTATTCCATTCCCGCCATGAAAAGGCTTTTAAGGATGATGTATACCGTAAAGCACCCTTCGCTCGAAAGGAAATTGTGGGGGTTGACATTTCCTAACCCGGTGGGTCTGGCAGCAGGTTTTGATAAAGATGCGAAGTATTCGGACGCGCTGGCTTGCCTGGGTTTTGGCTTTGTAGAAATAGGAACGGTAACCCCGAGGGCACAACCCGGGAACCCGCAGCCAAGGCTTTTTCGCCTGCCGGCAGATAGTGCGCTCATCAACCGGATGGGATTTAACAATGAAGGTTCGAAGGCTGCGGCCCAAAGACTGAGAAAGCGAAAGGAGCAGATCATCATCGGCGGGAATATTGGCAAGAACAAGGATACACCCAATGAACAAGCGATAGATGACTATATAGCCTGCTTTAAAGATTTGTATGATACCGTAGACTATTTCGTCGTGAATGTGAGCAGCCCCAATACTCCGGGTCTAAGAGCCTTGCAGGATAAAGAGCCGTTGATGAACATTCTTCACCAGCTGATGGATCTGAATAAGAAATTAGGAAGTCCTAAGCCCCTGCTACTCAAAATAGCTCCGGACCTGACGAATGAACAATTGGATGACATCATCTCGATCGTTTTTGAAACGGGTATCCAAGGTCTCGTAGCCACTAACACTACGATAGACCACTCCAATCTTGAAACTCCAACAAACGAAGTGGAGCATATAGGGGCCGGCGGCCTGAGTGGAAAGCCATTGACCACGCGTGCTACAGAGGTAATACAATACCTGCACGAGCATAGTGGGGGAAAGGTACCCATAATAGCTGTGGGTGGCATATTTACGGCAGAAGATGCTATTGAAAAACTCAAGGCAGGCGCTTCGTTGGTGCAGGTTTATACTGGATTCGTTTACGAAGGACCGGCTATAGTAAGTAATATATGCAGAGCGCTGCAGTCCTGAGTTTAGCTGACAAATATTATTAGTGAGCCCTGCAATAAATGCGGGGCTTTTTTGTCATGAAAGCGTTAGCTATTGAAACGTATCGTAACTTACTGTTGACAATATTAGCTAACTAGTGTGCCGGAATTTCCAACTATAGGTTAATAAATCATATCCCCATTGTCATGGGAGAACTGTCGAATTGTAAGATTAGCGTCATAGTTTCGTCATATACGGCCTCTCCATGAGGTGGTTTAATAGAAACATGTTAGATTTATGTTATCCTTTTAAGGCGAAAGGCAGTTTTTTGAAGTTCAAAGACCTTACTTATGAAAAACTTTTACTTGTTTATTGCATTTCTCTCGATATCCGTAAGCGCGTTGGCTAAAGGCGAATATCAAGCGATGATAACAGTGGGACCGGTCGTAAACGGCAAAATCCCTCATTTCGCCAACCAAGTAATCAGTAATACGGGAGGAGGCACATCTCCTGCGAAAGTCAGCCTCCGACTGACCGGAAGAACATATGCAACTTTCACGGCGGGAGCCTTCGTCCCTATAGATTCATACTATTACCGCTACGATAATGATCGCGGAGGCGTGCTAAACAATAACAATATAGACAACGATGAAACGTTGATGTATACCGAGAGTATCCACTACATGTTTGATAAGACTTCGGCAACTTTCAATAATTATTTACGACGCTTGCAAGACTATTATCCAAATGATCAAGTGAAACTACTGACATATCAGCCCTGGAAAGCGTCACAAAGCATGTGGAAAGACTCTGCCAGGTATGGTTATACTTATACCGCAGACGGCAAGATGGACGAATCGACCTTCGAACAATATTATGCGAACATGTGGACTAATGCCGTAGTATCCGATATAAAATATAGCGGGCAGTTAGTTACTATGGAATCGCCGGTCTATAAAGTTGCGTTTGCCTATGATAACAATGTGAAGCTGGTGGAGATGATAGACGAGCAAATGGTTAACGGCGTATGGCAGTACAAAGAAAAACACAATTACGAATACACAGGTAGCAATGTGTCTAAGCACTTGTTTTACGAATGGAATGCACAGTCTAGTACATGGGTGTATAAAAAAAGTTGGCAATATACGTATGCGGGCAATGACCTGATATCGGAAATTGAGCAAGACTGGGCCGGCACAGGGTGGGTGAACGTGGGTAAGCATGAGTACACATATGATGCCAATCATAACATGGTGGCAGATGTAAAAAGTATATGGAATGCCGGGCTGGGCGCTTTTGCTGCCAGCAGCAAGGAAGTTTGGGAATACAATGGACAAAACCTGCCAACGGTGATAACTACCAATACATGGAATGGCACAGCTTGGGCGCAGGCAGAAAACGATAAACAATACCGGTTGTATTATGAAAACTTTTTTCCTTCATCAGTGCCCGGACTTGCAGAGAACAGTGGCCTAAGTCTTTATCCTGTGCCAGCCACTGAAATGCTCAACGTTAGCCTGGAACTAAACAGAGCGGAAGACATCCTGCTGGCGTTATACGACGTGAAAGGCGTGATAGTTCATAATGCACGGTATGCTTCGGTGAAAGACTTGAATGCGGCTATCCCGGTTGCTGCACTACCAGCTGGTACATATTTTCTGCGCGCGGCCGGCAGTAGTACTAATATTACTAGACCGGTTGTAGTACATCATTAAGATATTTCGGAAACAGATTGATCCGGGCAAACGCCCGGATTTTTTTATGCAAAATTTTGACCTGTTTTCTCGCGTTTTGATTTGTGGTGCGTACCTGTTATTTTAGTGTTAAATGCATCACTACAATGAGAAGATTTTTTTTGCTCTTGCTAATGATGAATAGCCTCTGCTGTTTTTCACAGACAGATGAAGATGACGAACCTCTTTTGAGTCCCGTGATATTGGCGCTTGACACAACCTTGTCTGCAGCCAATAGGTTTAATGATGAGGTATCCAAGATCGCCGCAGGGTATTCACATGCGTTCACAGATAGGTCCAGGCCGAAAACTGTGATGCAGGTTTACAAAACCGGCGAAAACGAGACGTTAAATATCGAATACAAAGTCACTACAGATGGTGGCGACAGTGAGGACACAAATGGGAAGCCGGTTGTGCACTTTCAAAAGATTACCGGAGAAGTAACCCTGATAGCGAAGATCTATAACTACATATTTAACGCAAACATTGAACCAGGGCAGATATCAGCGGTGAGCACAGTTGGTACTGAAATAAGCTACAAAGGACAAATACATCAGTTAATACTGGAGCCGGACGATTATTCCCCTGGCTATTGGTCCCTGATTTTTATTAGATAAAACAAAAGGCTGTAGTAACTACAGCCTTTTGTTTGTTCATTAGCAGCTATTCATTCTTTACTTTCCGGATTATTGATGTTGCTGCTGGTATTGTTAGTGTTTTCACCGCGGCTGCTGCTATTGCTCCGGCCCCCACCTCGTGATGCTTGTCCGCCTTTGCGACCGGCTGCGCGAGCTTCTTCGGAAGTCCATTCGTGTGCTACTCCAAGCTGATGAGCAGCTTGACCGCCTTTGCTCGCAATTTCGCGCTGTTGCTTAGGGTCCATGGAGGCAAAACCTCGGTTAGATGTTCTACTCGGTGTTTTTTCATTTTCACGAGTGCCATTTCCTTGAGTGTTTTCTGACATAGTAATTGAGTTTTAGATGATTTACGTTTTGGCGCCGTCATTACAAAAGCCAAAAAATTAGTGCCTCCGACGATTCTAGCTGTAAGCATTTAGGATATAACTGCTATTAAATAAAAACAATAGATTTATATGCACCGGTGGCGATTTTTTTTCACAGTGCGGCTTTGGTTACTTTTGGCTGGTTGCTACAACCGGTTGAAATACAACGTTGTTTGCTAAGCGCAATCAAGTTAAATTGCAACACGAATGGGTATTAGCAGGGTCAACGTTGAAGAGTTTTGGAAACTATCCGAAGAGTTGCCAATATTTGATGTGCGCAGTCCATCGGAATTTTGCCATGCATCTATTCCAGAAGCTATTAATCTGCCACTATTTTCAAATGAAGAACGAAAAATAGTTGGCACACTGTACAAACAGAAAAGCCGGTCTGAGGCGATAAAGGCGGGCCTGGACTTTTTTGGTCCTAAAATGCGAACCATGGTTGAGCGTGTCGAGGAAGTTTGTGGTCACTACAATACAAATAGAGTTTTGGTTCATTGTTGGCGTGGAGGCATGCGAAGTGCAGGTGTAGCATGGCTTTTAGATATGTACGGTTTCAAAGTATTTGTATTAACAGGCGGATACAAGGCATTCAGGCAATGGGTATTGGGGAGTTTTACACACACATACCCACTAAAAGTAGTAGGCGGATACACTGGTTCGGGCAAGACGCAGGTGTTATCAGCGTTAGCTAAGAGAGGGGAATTGGTAGTAGATCTCGAAGATATAGCCAAACATAAGGGGTCAGCCTTTGGAGACCTCGATGGTATTGCACAACCCTCACAGGAGATGTTTGAGAACGTCCTTGCGACGCAGTTGATTACTGCCATGAAAAGTAATCGCTATGCCGGGCAGCCGGTCTGGATAGAGGATGAGAGCCAGCGTATCGGACTGGTGAATATTCCAGCTGACCTTTGGAAAACAATGCGTACCGCACCTCTATATTTTCTGGAAATACCGTTTGAACATCGCTTGCAAAACGTTGTAAGAGAATATGGTTCGCTGCCGAAGGGAAAATTGGTAACCGCGATAATGCGAATACAAAAGCGTCTTGGCGGCCTGGACACCAAATTAGCTATTAATCACCTGCTCGAAAACGATATCGAAGCATCATTTGATATTCTGCTGCGTTATTACGACAAATACTATAAAAAAGCATTGACGGCGAGAGGGGATCTTGGTAACCAGCTGAAGGTCATTGATTGCGCTGCCAGCGACTATACCGAAAATGCCCAAAAAATACTTGCTGAAAATTTATTGAACAATGGAACAGGAAATTAAACTCACCGCCTTTTCACGTGGAGCGGGGTGCGGTTGCAAAATTGCACCCGCCATTCTTGAGCAGCTGTTGGGCGAAAACCTGGTTCCGCCTGACAGCAAGTTGTTAGTAGGCAATGATACTAAAGACGATGCCGCGGTATATGATCTTGGAAATGGCCAGGCGTTGATATCAACAACGGATTTTTTTATGCCTATTGTCGATGATGCATTGAATTTCGGAAGAATTGCTGCAGCAAATGCTATCAGTGATGTATACGCAATGGGCGGGCGGCCAATATTGGCTATCGCCATCCTGGGGTGGCCCATCGACAAAATAAGTAGCGAACACGCTGCCAGGGTGTTAGCCGGTGCAAGGGAGAAATGCAGCGAAGCTGGTATTACAATAGCAGGGGGGCATACTATCGACTCAGCAGAGCCTTTTTTTGGACTGGCGGTAAATGGTCTTGTCAACGTTGCCAATTTGAAAAGGAACAATACGGCACAAGCTGGTGACTGGCTATTGCTTACTAAGCCTTTGGGGTCAGGTATATTATCAACAGCGCAGAAGAGGGGCGTATTGCACAATGATCATTTGCCTGTGATGCTGGAGACGATGGAACGATTGAATATTATTGGTGAATCGCTTGGAGAAATCAGCGGCGTGAACGCCATGACGGATGTAACAGGCTTTGGTTTGCTTGGTCATTGCATGGAGATAGCACAGGGTAGTGGGATATCTGCAGAAATATATTACAACAAATTAAAAATACTACCTGGCATAGCAGACTATCTTAAAGAGCGGATCATTCCTGATGCTACCTATCGAAACTGGAATAGCTATAGTGCTCAAACAGGTTTTGAGGGAGCTGTTGACGTGCTGCAAGCTTTCAGCTTACTGCCTGATCCTCAAACAAATGGTGGGTTACTAATAGCGGTTAACCCCGCGCACTTGCCACAGGTGCAGCAGCTTTTTGCGGATTCGGGACTTGCAGACCAGTCGGCGCCGATAGGAAGACTTATAGATCGGCAGGCTAAGGCCATTACGGTGAAAAATGCAGAGTAAAATATATATTTGTTTAAACACGGTTATATGAAGCGTTTATTGATTTTAACCTTTTTAGCGGCACATGTTCTTGGGGCTGGTACAGGCATTGCACAGGAAATTACCATTACCGGGATAAGACCGGAAAATTTTTCAGGGGTGAAGATTGCTCCGAACAGTGACAGGTATTATGTAGCTTTTATGGATGCCACAGCACAAGACAGCGCCAACGTTATGTTGAAGGTGTTTGACCAGGGCATGCAACCCAGGCTTGATGTAGGAATCCCGATGGCAAAAGGTACCGAGCTGGCTGCGTCTGCATACACGGGTCAGTTTTATATATTACAGTTGGTGAATCTGGGCAATAAGACGCGCACTACTCTCGCGATAGATGAGGCAGGGAACGTCTTCAGAAGGAAGGATGAAACTGACATTAAAGCCACCGCGTTGGCACCAGCTGCTTTTCCTGCTTTTTACCCGGTCGGTATGAATGAGGTCTTGTCGCTCCGTACTAGCAGAGATGGGAAACCAGTTGTTGAGTTTGAATTGATGGATACGGAATTTGGCTCGCGCTGGAAAAAGACACTTGATAATGAGACACCGGCAGAGCTTGTTGCTTTAAAAACTGAGCTGGATCGGGTCTATTTAATAAAAAAGCAAAAAGACGGAACGAAGGTTAGTTATGCAATACAGTCGCTAAGTGGTATGACAGGAGATGTATTTTTCACTACTGATTTGCGCGAAGGAGGCAGGACAGCAATGCCGAGTTATCTTGAAGTACAGCATAGCTTTGTTACTGTAGCGGGAGTATTTCAAAATGAGCCGGGTGCGGGTGGTGCAGACGGGATTTTTTATGCCCGGGTAAGTCCGACAGGTATGCTGGAGAAAATGCAGTTTTTGCCCTGGCCTCTTATCAAGTCACAGATAAAAAATGCCCCGGTAGCGGAGCTCGAAAGTGGTAAAAGCGGGCTGCTCATTCAAAGTGCTATTGCCGATAATAACGATGAAGGCGTCACGCTAATTGGTGAACTATACAAAAAGACGCCCGGCACCGAAGCAAATACGGCGAAGTTTGCCGTTCAGGATTTTGTATTGATACATTTTGATAAAGAAGGCCAGGTTGACCGCTTCAGCCAAATCGATAAACCAGAGAAAGAACTGGTAATAAATGGCAGCATGAGTGCGAAAACCGATATAGACCTCGCGCAGTGGCTGAATAAAAATAATTTCTTTGCGTACCGGGCGGCGGTACCGGTAGCCGGAAATAAGGTGATCACTTATCTTAATAATAACAACGGCAAGGGTACAGCTTATTTTGCCACCATCGACTCGACCGGAAAAGTGTCCAAAGAGAGCATCGGTTCTGTTAGCCTGGACAGGCCGGCTGAAGAAACATCAGGTAAAAACAAAGACAGGGACAGAGCAGGTGCAACGGCCGATAAAGCCATATTGAACAGCACGGAAAAAGATCTTCGTGATTTTGCTTTGGCCGAGGCTAAAATGAACATTTTCCCGGTGACTGAAGGGCATGTGATGATATACAACTACACCGAACCTGATCTTCGATTTTGGATTGTGCCCGTACAGGTGCGTTAGGCAATAGGGGTAAATCATGCTTTTTTCGTTTGTGTATAATACGCATCAATGGTCGCCGTGAATGAAGACGATATTGACAAGCGCTATATATTAATTATTTTATAAAAACGACATTATGCCGCCCCCTCACGGATTGGAGTCAGTTTTTAAAGATCTTTTTGCCCGCGAATATGAGCGTTTGTGCCGGTATGCATATACCTACATGCAGGACGAACACATGGCGGAGGATGTCGTCCAGGAAACGTTTATCAAGATCTGGGAACAGAAAAAGGAGTTAATAAGCAGCTCAGATATCAAATTTTATCTGATCACGGCTGTGCGCAACAATTGCATTTCGGTATTGCGGAAACAAAAAAGCCAGCGCACGACATTTACAGACAATACACCCGAGCCGGACCCCGAACCATTTTTTACGGAACGCCAGCATCATGACCGTGCTAATGATGATGCACGCAGGATAAGCGAAGCTCTGAATCAATTACCACCCAAGTGCAAAGAGGTGTTTTTACTGGTGAAAATGCAGGGGATGAGCTACAAACAAGCGGCAGAGACTCTGGGTATTTCTGTAAAAACGATCGAAAATCAAATGGGGAAGGCCATTAAAGTGTTGCGGGATTTTGTCGTGGGTCAGACCGCTGCACTAGTGTGGTTATTGTTTTTAGTCGGAAACTTATAATGGTAAATAGGGGTAATACAGGTTTATGACGTTTTAACAGGTGATAACATGGACGAGCAAGTATATATTAATATTGCCAAGGGTATTAGCGGAGAAGCTAATGAGGCGGAGCTTAAGCAGCTAAAGGAATGGTTGTCGGCAGACCCCCAAAACCAAGCTGAATACGAGCAACTGAAGACGGCGTGGAGGCAATCTGATGTGGCCTTAACAATGCCTGCATTTAACGCGGACGATGCCTGGGAGAAGATATCCGGTAAGTTACAGCTTGACCAGCCTGGTAAGCGCAGCATAATTTTTACTCCGTGGGTGCGTTATAGTCTGGCCGCCGCTGCCGTGTTGTTGATTGGGGTGTTTCTAATCGGCAGATTCCAGGACGATGCAACAATCACAATAGCAGCAGCCGATAAGAATATGGATATTCAACTTCCGGATAACTCTCATGTGCTGCTTCGAAAAGGTAGCAGCTTGAGCTATCCAAAGGCGTTTTCGGGCCAGGTACGCAAAGTAGAACTTGAGGGTGAGGCATTTTTTGAGGTGACGCGAAATGAGCAAAAACCATTTATTATAGATGCTCAGTCGGCTACTGTCCGGGTATTAGGCACATCGTTTGATGTGAAATGTAGCAAGGAGCGCGCCACTGTTGTGGTGAAGACCGGAAAGGTGCAAATGTCAGATAGTAAAAAATCGAGCTCAGTGATATTGACCCCGGGAGAAAAAGGTATTTTAATGGGTGGCCGGTTAGTGGAGCAAGCAGCGCGAATAGATAATATGCTGTACTGGCAAACAGGCACATTAAGATATGTCGAAACGCCGCTAACCGAAATAATTGATGAGCTAAGCCAAGTGAAGGATACTTTAGTTGTTCTCGATCCTAACATGCCTGAGGAACAAAAAAGGCAATTGATCAACATCACGTTTAGCGGACAAAGTCTCGAAGCGATATTGACGGACCTGTGTCTTGTTTCGCAATGCCAGTGGTCTAAGAATAGCGAAGGCTACCGGGTAAGCAGTAAGTAAGCATGAGAAGGAACCTGCGCTATTTAATCTTATTTTGCTTTGTAGTGGCTGCAATGCATGCCAGTGCGCAGAAAGATCGGTTATTGAATACCAGTTATACTTCGTCGTTTAGCCAAGGCACGATAGAGGCCTTTCTTACCGACATCCAAAATAAAACATCCATTCCAATATCCTTTAGTGCTTCGTCTCTTGATCTTTCAACCCAGGTGCGGCTACGCGGTGGTGAGCGAACGGTAAAGGATGTATTAGCCACGATCCTGGTCGACCAAAAAGTGTCGGTGGTGGCACGGGAAGATAAGATATTGATCGTATTGCGTGAATCCCGGAAAAGGTCTCCTCATCGCGAAACCTTTGTGATAAACGGGTATATAAGAGAAGAGGCAAGCAAAGAGGTACTGATAGGCGCTGCAGTATATATCCCTGGTTTGCCAGCAGGTACAGTTACCAATAATTATGGCTTTTACAGCCTTACCGTACCTGAAGGTGAGCACCAAGTTGTTTGCAATTATTTGGGATTTCTATCGGATACGGTATCAATGTCGTTGAAGCGGGATACCCGGAAGGACTTCTTTCTCTTATCCGACAATAGGCTGGCTGAGATCAAGGTCACGCGCAAAGTAAAGGAATCCCACGACCGGACTCATTTTCTGCTGAACGATATAGAGGGTTCTCCGGCATTGCTTGGCGAGAACGACATCATGCGTGCCATTCAGAATACAGCAGGTGTGCAGGCAGGAGCCGACGGTATGGCCAGTATTCTTGTGCGTGGTGGTGATCCCGGCCAGAATTTACATTTGCTGGATGGAGTTCCTGTTTACTATGCAGATCACATCTTCGGTCTTACTTCGGTTTTTAATCTTGATGCGATCAAGTCGGTCGATTTTTATAAAGGGGCGTTTCCTGCCAGATTTGGTGGGCGCCTGGCGTCTGTGGTAGATGTAACTACTAAAGACGGTGATATGGAACGGATGGGCGGCCAGTTCAATATGGGGTTAGTCAAAAGTAGTCTAAACCTGGAGGGGCCTATCATAAAAGACAAGGCATCTATCATGTTGTCAGCACGCCGTACCTGGATAGACATGTTGTGGCGACCTTTTACTAATGATGTAGGTTTCAACTTTTACGATGTCAATGGCAAGGCGAATTATATTCTAAACAAGAATAACAGGTTATACCTGAGCGTATACAATGGGCGCGACCAGGTATCTACAAAAACGAGTCTTGACGAATTCAACATGAAATGGGGCAACCTGATCAGTTCTGCAAAATGGACCAGCATCATTGATCCAAAACTTTTTGTCAATACGATGCTTGCTTACAGCAAGTTTAATTTTCAGCTGCGTGAAGGTCGTTTAACCAACATGGGGGATACCGACCGATTTGCTTTTAATAACGGACGCTCTTCAATAAAAGATTACTCTGCAAAAGTGCAGTTGCATTATTACCCCGACCTGAAACACCATATTCAGGGTGGTGTGAATTACACGTATTCAGATTTCAATCCCATATCCGTTGCCTCCGACCAGCAGTTGACTGCCTTTGGGTTCAGTCTTAATGTAAATCGTTTTCAATCCAACGAAGTCACTCTCTTCGCCGAAGATGAAATAAAAATAGGCGACAAATGGATATTAAGACCGGGCTTACACTGGGCAAACTGGTTTAACCCGGACTATAACTATTCAACTTTGCAGCCTCGTATGTATACTGCATATAAACTAGCCTCGAATCATACGCTATATGGCTCGTTCACCCAAATGGCGCAATACCTGCATTTTGTCAACGATAATGATTTAGGCCTACCTGTTGGCTTTTACTTGCCCAGCACCAGCCGCATCGAACCAGAGGAGGCCCTGCTCGGAACGCTGGGATACACTGCCAACTTTCCATGGAAATTTGAATACAACGTCGAGGTTTACTATAAGGATATTTTGAACACCACAACGTTTGACGCAGGTCGAAATCCATTTGAAAGCAATGTTGGTTGGGAAGACAAAGTGATTCAGGGTAAAGGATGGAGTTATGGCGCCGAGTTTTCGCTAAGGCAGGATATAGGTTCTTTTCATTTTACCGGTGCATACACTTTGTCATGGACATGGAGAAAATTTGCGACGCTTAATAATGGCGACCCTTTTCCGTACAGGTATGATCGCCGGCACAATATAAAAACGGCGTTGACTTATGAACCCAACAAGCGATTTTCCGCTACCGCAAACTGGATGTATATGAGCGGTGAGGCAATTACTTTGCCTGACCAGATAAGCCCTGACCTGGACAACAACATGTTAGTAAATGTGCACCAGGGAGTAAACGGTGGTTATACTTATAATTTCTCATCGATAAATGATTACAGGTTGCCTCCCATACACAGGTTGGATATCGGTTTTAACTTCAGAAAGCAAAAGCGGAGATATATGGAGCGTACCTGGTCGATCGGTGTCTTCAATGTCTATGCACGACAGAACGTGATGTATGTAGAACTTGTAAGTGCTAATCAGCAGGGCGAATTTCAGCTGACCGGGATGAGTTTTTTGCAATTTATTCCTTACGTCAATTATAAACTTAGATTTTGAGCAGGTGCAGTATATCCATAGGTTGTCTGTTGCTTACCATGCTTGCTGCGTGCAGCAAAAAGCTGGATTTACCTGAGGTTGAACGTGATCGGAAAATTGCGCTTCTCGGCGAGCTCGTCGCAAATGAGCCAATATATTTCCGGGCTGGGCAGAGCGTACCAGTGGCATCGAATTCAAACATGACGTTTGAGCTGTTGGCAGGCTTGTCTGTTAGTATTAGCGACGATGCCGGTTTTTATATGTCACTAACGGGCAAAGAAGATTCACTTTCCCCTTATCTATATACAATTCCTTTTTACGCGAATAGCCCGGTAAAAGAGGGGAAGGTTTATCATGTAACCGCAGCGCATTCTGAACTGGGTACTGCTACCATAGACGTCGCTGTGCCGGACCCGTTTACGGCATCGGTTGCGTCGTCAACCAATGCTATTTACGCAAGCGACACTACACTGGCTGTGGACCTGCTGATAAACGACCAGCCGGGAGCGCATTACTATGTTGTCGAAGCTGTTAAACAACCAATGATCATAGCCGGCAGCTTTTTGCACAATAGCCAATGGCTTATTATTTCTGAAAATCGCTTTTTGTATGATAGCCTTAAAGCGGCCGGGGTAACGCTTCAAAAGCAATTTGATACAAGTTTTGGTAGTACTTATTTGCGGCAGAGTTTATATACAAGCGATGCAAATTCGGAAAATTTAAAAAACAACAGTTCTTTTAACCAATTCAGGCGGGTGCTGCTCACGGATCAGAAGTTTGAAGGTTCGGCGTACAATACGCGTGTTTACCTGAGCAAGAGCCGGTATTTTCCGGATAGTAGTGCCGAACGGGGACGGATATTGCTACAGGTCAAGTCCGTTTCAAAAGACTATTTCGACTACCTCAGAGCATATGAGCTCTACAGTCCGGGTATGGATTACTCTTCAGCTGGCGGCCCAGTTAGCTTTAAAAGTCCAGTTAAAAATGGAATGGGTATTGTTGGGGGCGTTTACAAACAGCAGTTCATATTCGTGCTGGACAGCTGGGAGTTTTAAAAAAAACAGTCCTCGGATATAGGGGTTTTGCCGTTTTTTTTCGTTTTAATAAAAACAGCAGATGTGTATGAAGACCCCAAAGGTGATCCTCAGTCTTATTTTACTAATGGGCGCATGTTCCCTGGGCGCACAGACCATTACCATAAGTGGCTATGTCTCCGAGAAAAAGAGTGGCGAGCGCTTGCTTGGTGCTACGGTTTTTATAACCGAAAAAAACATTGGAACTACTACCAATACCTATGGCTTTTACTCTTTGACTATACCTGCTGTTTCGACAGAGTTGCGTGCTACCTACATAGGCTTCGAGCCCTTTACTACAATTATTAAGGCAGATAAGAATGTTACGCTGAATATAGAGCTGGAACAGGCGACGGATTTAAAAGAAGTTGTTGTGACAGCTCAAAAAGATGCTATCCAAACACGCACCCAGATGTCTTCTATAGATCTGCCGATAGAAACCATTAAGTCGCTTCCGGCTTTTATGGGTGAGGTTGATATACTAAAGGCAATACAGCTATTGCCGGGTGTTCAGGGGGGTAATGAAGGAACATCGGGTATTTACGTGCGTGGGGGCGGCCCGGATCAAAACCTGATCTTGCTTGACGGTGTACCGGTATATAACGCCAGTCACCTATTTGGTTTCTTCAGCGTGTTCAATGCCGATGCAATTCGTAGTGTAGAGGTTATCAAAGGTGGTTTTCCTGCGCGGTATGGCGGCCGACTATCGTCGGTGATCGACATTAATATGAAGGAAGGCAACAAAAACAAGTTACACGGCGAAGGGGGTATCGGGTTGATAGCCTCGAGGCTGATGCTGGAAGGCCCCATACAAAAAGGTAAATCTTCGTTTATGATATCCGGCCGTCGCACTTATGTTGATGTGCTTGCACAGCCGTTCATGCGTGGTAACCTAAAGTCGGGTTATTATTTCTATGATCTGAATGGCAAGGTCAATTTTAAAATTACGGCGAAGGACCATGTGTATGTTAGTGGGTATTTTGGCAACGACAAGTTCTATGCCCGGCAAAAAGAAGATAATGGCGGTTTCGGCTCTTCAAGTTTCAATACCGGGTTAAAGTGGGGTAATATCACCGCCGTGGGACGGTGGAATCATGAATTTTCTCCCAAGCTATTCGGTAACCTTACAACATATTACAGCCAGTACCAGTTCCTGGTAAGCGCGCAGAACAAAAGCACCTTTACTAATGTAAATGAAGACTACCTGTTGAAATATACCTCAGGTATTAATGATAAAGCCGTGAAGTACGATTTTGATTTTCTTCCCGGACCTAATCACTTTATAAAAACCGGCGTTGGTTATATAGCACACACCTATAAACCGGGGGCACAACAGATCAAGCTCCAGTCAAATATGCAAGAACTGGACACAACATTTGGTGTTGAAGATATTAATGCAGGGGAGATTGATGGATATATCGAAGACGACATCAGGATTACGTCTAAGCTAAAGGCCAATATTGGTGTGCATTGGACCGGGTTCACAGTGAGAAACCAGTTTTACCAGGCGGTACAGCCACGCGCAGGACTGCGGTACCTGTTATCTGATGAACTCAGCCTGAAAGCGTCGTATGTACAAATGAACCAGTTTATCCATTTGCTCACTAATTCTTCTATCGGCTTACCTACAGACCTTTGGGTGCCTGTAACTGACAAGGTACCCGCCCAGAAATCACAACAGGGTGCCGTTGGTGCTGCGTATACACATAACTCCGGTATTGAGGTCAGCGTGGAAGGGTATTACAAGACCATGGAAAATGTATTGGAATACAAAGAGGGTGCAAGTTTTTTTAATACCAGCACCGGCTGGGAGGATAAAGTGGAGGTTGGTGAGGGGAAGAGTTATGGGGGTGAACTGTTTTTACAAAAAAAGAAAGGAAAGTTTACTGGTATGCTGGGGTATACGCTCTCGTGGACAACCAGGCAGTTCGATAATTTAAATAACGGACAGGAATTCCCTTATCGCTATGACCGCAGGCATGACCTCAAGATCGCCGGAATCTACAAAGTATCGAACAGCATAGAAATGAGCGCTGAATGGATATACGGCACCGGTAATGCTATTACGATGCCCCTTGGCATGTTTCATGGTCAGGACGGCAGGGAAGTGGCTATTTACGGCAGTCGTAACGGGTATAGAATGCCAGCATATCACCGGGGAGACGTGAGTATTAAGTTCTGGAAGCAACGTAAGGGATGGGAACGTGCCTGGATCATCAGCGCATATAACGTATACAACAGGGCAAATCCTTTCTATGTATTCAGCGAAACAACAAATGGTAAAACCGTGTTTAAGCAGGTTAGTCTCTTCCCGATAATCCCTTCTATCAGCTACCAGTTCAAATTTTAAAATAGAGTACAATGAATACATATAAAATACTGGTGCCGGTATTAGCAATAGTAGCTGGCTCGTGTACCAAAGAAATAAAAGTAGATGTACCTGAACACCAGCCGTCGCTGGTTATCAGCAGCAACACTAGTGTAGACGATACATTTAGAGTGCAGATAGGCAAGAGTGCTGCAATACTGAAATATAAACCCAACCTGGACCTGAGCGTGTCAGATGCCACAGTCGTGTTGTACGAAGGTGACAAAGCTCTTGGCGCAATGGTACACAACAAGGCAGATGGCATATATACTGCCGCTGCAATAGCCGAAGCTGGCAAAAAATACACGATAAAGGTATCCGCGCCGGGCTTTACGCAGGCAGAGGCTACTTCGGATGTCCCTTCTGCGGTAAAGATCAAATCGATCAAGCGGTATCCCAACGCCCGCGTAGATATCGATGGTATGCAGCAGGATGAGATCCGAATTAGTTTCGACGATCCTTCAGGCGTAGGCGATTTCTATATACTGCGTCTTCTGATGCCAACGGTGCAAGATTCCTTTATGAACGGCGAATACGTGTATTCGACCTGCGTCAATACGAATGACCCTAGTGTCGAAAGTATTTACAACGAGAGCATAGATCAGAATACCTGTCTTTCTTCGGATGGAATATTTTTCAGGGATGCGCTTTTCAACGGTACCACAAAAGAGCTTCGGCTGTTTGTTGCAAGCAATGTTTTGCTGCCGGTTGAAGACTTTAACGGTACTCTTTTTTATCCGGGCATAGAACTACACCATGTTCCTGAGGCGCTGTTCCGCTACCAGAAGTCTTACCAGTTTGCCTCCGAGAATATGGGTAACCCCTTCGCAGAGCCAACAAATGTGTATAGCAACGTCGTGAATGGCTATGGGATATTTAGCGTGGTAAGTATTGACTATGAGGAGGTAAAGTGAGTATAAGAAACGCAAATAAAAAAGCCTCGCATTTGCGAGGCTTTTTTCTGTGATCCCGTTGGGACTCGAACCCAAGACCCATACATTAAAAGTGTATTGCTCTACCAACTGAGCTACGGAATCGGCCACATCCCTTCCGGAATGGAGCGCAAAGATAACGACATTCTTTTTCCAGCAAAACCTTTTTTTAAATTTTTTCTTCTATCATTTGAATTGCCCGCAGAAAGTAAGGGTTTATAACTTATCGGAATTGAGTCTGATCATCCACTGTCATAGGTGTGTCCTTTTCTGTACCTACAAGAGTTA
Source organism: Flavipsychrobacter sp. (assembly GCA_021156265.1). GTDB lineage: Bacteria > Bacteroidota > Bacteroidia > Chitinophagales > Chitinophagaceae > Polluticoccus. Next base: position 11,158 of record JAJNBR010000002.1, on the reverse strand, counting down.
AGCGTTTTTTAATTTCTGTATTTATGCTTATTTTCGGGACACTCACAAATTTTTGTTACCCGAGAAATGAAAAAAATTTTATTAGTGGCCGGCCTTGCCGCCGCGTTTACTCCTGCTATTGCGCAGCATCACGAGCATGGTCAATCGTACCAGAAATCGGTTTTCGCCGGCCATGAGCAGGTCGGAATATTGAATAAGGAATTGCACGCAAGCACACGGACGCAGGTGCAGCAGAGCTTTCCCGGGTGGAAACTAACCACTGATAAAGTAACAGGTAACTTTTCCGATATCTACGGAGACGCGATCCAGGTAAACGGACAATCACCGTTCGAGAAATCGCAGATGGTCATGACCGCTCGCTTATCAAAGCTCGGCGTTGTAGCCAATGAGTGGAAAGTTGTGCGTGATGCGGCAGCGCCCAAAGCCCATTATGTAGACTATGAGCAGTATGTGAATAGCCATAAAGTGATATTTACCAGGCTGAGCTTTCGTTTTACAAAAGACGGCAGGCTGGTTCGCGTGAACAATACGTCTTTTGGAAAAACAATTAAGAATACCAGCCCAGCATTGACTAGCGCTGCTATTGCCGCATCGCCTAAAATATTGGAAGATGCCCAAGGGGTGATAATTTCATCCGTAGAGATGGCGCAGGACTGGGTTTGGTTCCCCGTTCCGTCTCAAAATGGATATACCTTACAGCCTGCATGGGAATTTACGGCCAAAGGAATGGAAGGGGAGGGGATGCCGGTAGAACTTAACGGTTTCATTGATGCCGTCACGGGCGAACTGCTTTATCGTTCAAACGAAGTAAAAACGATAGTAGACGTACAGGCAAAGGCCATGGTTTATAAAACCAACTATATTAGCCCGGCTACGTTAGAGCCAATGGGTAATGTCGAAGTTGTAATGGGCAGCACGACTGTAAATGCTGATGATACAGGATATGTAAGCGATCCTGCCAATACGGTTAATGCAACATTCAAACTTAAAGGCCGCTGGTCGACCGTCGTACCATCTGGTGGTACAACACCTACATACTCGCAATCACTGACGGGGACAGGTAATGTTTTTCTGTATCCAAGTGATAGCGGTGATGTCAACAGGCGCGCTGCAAATGCATACTACCATACAAACAGAGCTCACGAGAATATGAAAGCGTTGTTGCCGGGATTTACGGACATGGACATATCACTGACTACAAATATTGAGTTGCCCGGGACATGCAATGCATTCTACAATGGTAGCAGTATTAATTTCTATGTTCCCACTCCAGGTGGCTGTCCGTCGTATGCTGAGATCGGCGATATTGTGTATCATGAGTATGGGCACGGTATCAACCGTACGTTTTACGCAGACCAGGGAGTTAACTCTATGAGAAATGGCGCATTGAATGAAGGTTATGCAGACGTTTGGGGAATGACGATTACAAAAGACTCGATTTTAGGTCGCGGTGCGAAGGGTTCTCCAACTTCATTCATCCGCCGTTACGATGTAAATCATAAGGTATATCCATGGAATATTGTTGCTGAAGTGCATGCTGATGGCGAGATTATAGCCGGTGCCTGGTGGGATGTAGCCCGCAATACTGGTAGCTATGAAACCATGGCGGAAATTTTTGCTGAAGCTTTTTATGACGTTGCCGACGGCCCCAATGGTATGGAAGGTCCTGTATTTCACAAGGTTTTGATCTCCGCCATCCTCAGTGACGATAACGATGCGAACCTTAGTAACAGTACACCGAACTTCGAGGCGATAGTTACGGCGTTTGCAAAACACGGTATTTACCTGTATGCAGATGCTAAGCTGAACCACCAGGAGATCGCTCATCAGCCGCAAAACACGCCGATTACCGTTAATGCTTCGCTCACTATTACGAACAGCGATTTTTTCCAGGGTCTGAAGCTTTATTTCCGCAACCGTTCAGCCGGAACGTGGGATTCACTCTGGATGGTAGATAATGGTGGCTTCAATTTTACAGCCCAGATCCCTGCGCAGCCGCAAGGAGCGGTGGTTGATTACTACTTTAGCATATTCGATGTGCTGCCGATCGCCACGGTAAATTATCCGGAAAACTTTACACGTGATCAAACGTTGGCCAATCAGTCAAATATACCATACCAGTTCGCAGTGGGCGTTTCTACTCGCCTGCAGATAACTTTTGAGGGCGATAGTGATGTTGACAACTGGCAACTAGGCATTACAAGCGACAAGGCTACCCAGGGTAAATGGATACATGCTGACCCGACCGGAACAACTTATAATCCAAACGGCGGTGCATTTGGAACATTTGTAACACAAACGGGTAACGACCACACTTTGGGCACCGGTAAGTGCCTGGTAACCGGCAATGGTTCCAGCATTTCGAACGCGGACGTTGATGGCGGCGCAACTACTATATATACGCCCGTTTTTGAACTTTCGTCTTACGTGAGTCCTATCATTGAATATTACCGCTGGTTTTCTAACGACAGGTCTAGCGGCCAGGAGTCAAATCGCAGGAAATACTCCTGGTCAGCCGCTATACGGGTTGCGTCCGGCTCAACATGGAATCCTGTTGAAAATACGATTCAGTCTGATTATAGCTGGCGTAGAAGGGTATTTGCTGTAGATCAGATTTTACCAGGTCAGCGTTCTATCCAGATGCGTTTTGTGGCTACAGACAATACTTCGGCTCCGGCTATTATTGAGGCTGCGATCGATGATTTCTTTATTTACGATGGTGTTCCTACATCGGTAAACGATGTTGCACCGGCGAAAGCCAGCATATATCCTAATCCTGCTGACGAAAGCGTTACTGTAAGCCTGCCACAGGCGATCAAAGGTTCGATTGCGGTGTATGACCTGACGGGTAAGCAAGTAAGCAGTTTGGAAATGGATGGTGCCAGGAAGAGCTATACTATTGAAACAACGAATCTGGCAGCCGGTCAGTACATGCTGCTGATACAGGGCGATAATAAGACAATACAAAGCAACAAACTTATTGTAACGCACAAGTAACAATAGGTCGGTAAAAAAATAGAAGGGCTGCTTATATAAGCAGCCCTTTTTTCTAAGGGAGATAAAGTAAAAACTCTACCAGGGCGAAATAGGTAATAACCTCTGAAATTGCGTTTCTATTGACGAAGCTAGGGACAACAATGATTAACCAATACCGTGAAAACACGGTATTTTTCTTAAGAATGCGCTTATTATTTAAGATGTTTAAAAATCAACGACCAGTTTTACATTGATCAGACGCGAAGTAAGCCGGTTGGGAACTGCGTAGGTCTGATTAGTGGTCATATCCTGTATCCACGAGTAAGAAAGGGTATTCTGAATGCCAAGCAGGTTGAAGACTTCCGCGCTGATCCAGATATTTTCAAATGACCTTAGTGCTTTTTGGTTAGGATGCTTAGCGCCATTTAACACCAGTGCAGAAAACCCAATGTCTACACGTTTATAATCAGGAAGACGAAGCGTATCGCCGTACCGGGCTTTATCGGGGGGGCCAAACGGCAGGCCGCTGGCGTACATCAGGTTCAGGTGCATTTTATAATTCTTCCACTTCGGGAAGTAGTCTTCGAAATACATACCGACCATAAAGCGTTGGTCGGTGGGACGGGGAATATAGCCGGGAAATATCGTATCCACGTTAGTGATTGGCGGCCCGGATGGATCTTCAGGATTTTCCGTCTCCGTGGATTTAATTATGCGGTCGTTGGTAACATCTTCTTCTGTTTTCATAACTCCAAGACTGATCCACGACGTAGCATCCTTCACGATATCGCCATACAGCCTTACTTCTCCTCCATATGCATATCCTATAGCGCTGTTTTGCCCGAAATACCGGATGCGTATATTATCGTACTCATAAGGTACGATGTCCCAGAGCCCCTTATAATACACTTCGGTCGTAAACTTGAACGGACGGTTAACTGCTTTGAAATTATATTCAGCACCAGCTACTGTATGAAACGATTTTTGCGCCTTCAGGTCTTTATTTACATTTCCGTCCAGATCACGCATTTCGCGATAAAACGGTGGTTGTTGGTATAGGCCGCCAGCTAGTTTAAAAACAATGTCTTTTTCCCATTCGGGCTTATAAGATACCTGGCCCCGAGGACTGATCAGAAACTCGTTGTTTAGCGTGCTGTAATTAAAACGCACACCCAGTGACAGAGTCAATCCAAGAGAGTCATTAAAGCGGAAATTATCCTGTATGAAACCGGCGTAACGCATATAGTTGAACGTGGAGGCCGAATTATACACGCGTGTCAACTCAAGTTTATCTTCCTGGTAAGGTTGTGTGAATCGCGCGGAGTCCCTGCGCTCCCATTCGTGCAACTTGTCATTGATGTCGGTAATGTTCGCGTCTAATCCCCATTGAACGAAATGAAGGCTGCCGGCGTAACTACCACGATGGGCAAGGTTGCCAACGTTTACTTTAAGGTAGTTACGGGCAAAAGTGTGAATCATTCCTGTGCCCAACGAATACTTGACCTGCCCAAAATTTTCCTTTCCGAGGTCGGTTTCCAGCTCGCCTAACAGGTATTCTCCGTTTATGTCGTAAGTCTCCTGCTCATTGGTCTGAAAGCCTGACGCCAGGAGCTTGAGCTTTAACTTGTCTGTTGCATGATAAGTGGTAGACCATCCTGCGAAACGGGAATCAAACTGGTCGATCTCACTGCCCTCATAGATCACGCGCAGCTGCAATGCCTTGTTGATAAGCCCAAAACTGCTGGTAGCTTCTTCGGGGTAAAACTGGAAACGGTTACGGGCATAGTTGGCCAGTATTTCCGATTCCCATTTTGCATTGAAGCGATAGTTGATCAGCCCCTGAATGTCGGTGAATGAAGGGTTGTATACCCCCTTTGTAGGTTGCGATTTGAGCAGGTATTGGTTGCTTTTTTGACGCAGGCCGACGAGGTAGGTAAGCTTTTCATTCTTAGATGCGCCTTCAAGCGAAGCGCTTACACCTAAAAGACTAGCCATTACGCGTCCACCAAATTCTTTTGGTCGCTTATAATCAACATCAAGCACGCTCGACATTTTGTCGCCATATTTCGCCTGGAATCCGCCAACGGAGAAATTCACTCCGGATACCAGGTCAGCATTGATAAAACTCATGCCTTCCTGCTGCCCCGAGCGGGTAAGGAACGGGCGGTATATCTCAAAATCGTTCACGTATACAAGGTTCTCGTCGTAGTTGCCGCCGCGAACATTGTATTGTGAGGTAAGTTCGTTATTAGTGCCTACAAAAGTTTTGATCAGGGCCTCGACACCACTGAAAGGGTCTCCCGGCAAAAGGACAGCTTTGCGAACGTCCAGCTTGATCACACCCGGATCTTTCGTGTCAGTGACAGTAACTCCCTCAAGCGTCGTTGATTCTTTTTTGAGTACAATATCCAGCCGCTTTACCTCGCCGTCTTTGAGTAAAAGGGGAAACGATTGTTTTAGATATCCCACAAGGGAGTAAACCACGGTTATCTTTACGGTGGGCACACTCAGTGAGTATTCTCCTTGCACATTAGATACCGTTCCGATGGCAGACCCTTCGACGGCTATAGTAGCAATTTCGATTGGCCGCCCCTTCTCATCTTTTACCGTACCCACAAGGTACCCGGTTTGCGCAAAGGCCGCAATCGACGAAAGGATGATCAAGGAAAATAATGCGAGGGTACGAAGCATATTCAAAACAAACGGCAATAAGTTACGTTTATTTTCCCACCTGCTTGAGTTTTTTTATCATCTCAACGGGGTCCGGGGCAGAAAAGACTGTGTTTCCGGCTACAAGTGCATCTGTACCTGCGGCAACAAGCTGCGGCGCATTCTCTAGGGTAACACCTCCGTCAACTTCTATCAGTGTATTAGAGCCTGCAGCATTTATCATTTGTTTAAGTGCGCGAACCTTATCAAGTGCCTGGGGTATGAATTTTTGTCCGCCAAAGCCCGGATTTACACTCATGATGAGCACAAGGTCTACTTCTTGAATTATGTGTTCCAACACCTGAACCGGTGTGTGTGGGTTTAGCGCAACACCTGCTTTCATGCCAAGCGCTTTTATAGCCTGCAGGCTCCTATGCAAATGTGTAGATGCTTCGTAATGTATGGTCAGGATGTCGGTTCCAGCCTTTTTAAACTCTTCAAAGTATTTTTCGGGTTCAACGATCATCAGGTGCACGTCAAATGTTTTCGTAGCCTTTTTCTTCATTTGGGCTATGATAGACATGCCGTAGCTAATGTTGGGAACATAGCGTCCGTCCATTACATCCAGGTGAAACCAATCAGCTTCGCTGTTATTCACCATTTCGATGTCGCGACCAAGGTTGAGGAAATCTGCAGATAGAATTGACGGCGCAATTATGGGCATTTTAGCTGGTTTAGTTGCGCTCAAAGGTAACAATTCCAACCTGTTTATTTTCTCAGGCGCGGTTTGTCGGCTATGGCTATTGTCTTATCCTTGAATTCGCGACAGAGGTACGTTTTATTGGGAGCTCCCTTATATTTCTTGGTACTGTTCAGGTAGGCAAAGGTGAACTTATAACTCCAATAGGGCCGTAACTCGTATTGAAAGAAAGGATCGTCTGCAAAATCGAACGTGTATTCTTCACCCGGGCTTAACTGAACAAATTCAGGGTAACGGAACTGTTTTACGTATTGGAGTTTTCGCAATACTTTTGCGGGCGTACCGTCCGGATTAAATACAAAAAATGCAAAAGAGGATGAATTGACCCACAGTTGATCTTTGCAATTGTTTTTAAGTACAAAGCTATAGTTCACATAGTCGTCAACATGCAGTGTATCTGGCGCCTTGAGTTTAAGTGTTACGCATTTGCAGTTCTCGATCACACGCTGTATCCTGATAGTGTCTTTTCTTTTAGCCACATCTTGCAGCACGGTTTTTTGTTTCCCTTTTTTTAGAACTATAACGGTATCAACTTGTCTTGCTGTTCCCGCTGCGGCTGGCTGTTGGACAGCTCTTGGTTTGCCGTTATCAATATAGATGATAGTGTCGGGTTTTCTTAAAGGCGTATTTTTTTCCTTTGGAGTTGTTACAACCTTTTTTCCCGTTCGGGGATCAATGTAGGTGACGGAATCTTTCTGCGCACTTTGCGGAAGAGTCTGAATAGCGGACGATTGTCTTCCGGTACCGGTCTGTGCGTATACGTTTCCCATCGACCCGGCACAAGCGAGTGCCGACATAAAGGCTATGTAATAAAAACTCCGGAACAACGGCACAGGTTAAAACGCTGAAGTTAGCGTTTTATCAGTTACCCTGCAATCGCTTAAGTCCAGCCTGTGCTTCGGGATATTTCTTATAAAATGTAAGCGCCTGGCGATAGTCAGAGATAGCTTCTTGCTTTTTACCCATAAGTTCGTTGCAAAGCCCCCGGTTATAATATGCTTCTGCATCAGTTGGGTCAATTTTTGTCAGCAGGTCGTATTGTCGCCACGCCTTATCAACAGAATCTTGTTGCATGAACACATAACCCATGTTGTAATAAGCGTCTGCATATTGGTTGTCCCTAAATATTACTTTCTTGTATTCTGCCTTGGCCTGCTCGTATTGCTTATTGTCCTGGTAAAATACGCCGCGTGCGTATATGGGGAAAAGATCGGTAGTATCAATTCGATAAGCATTGTCAAAATATCTCAGGGCCAGCGAATCCTTCCTGGCGCTGTATAGCAGACCAACTTGTAGGATAGCGTCTTTATAGTCAGGTGCTACTTGTACAGCCGTCATAAAGCTCGACCGGGCGTTAGCGGTGTCTTTCATATCCTTGTAGGCCATTCCCTTTAAAAAATATCCTTCAGCATTGTACACATCTTGTTTCAACACTGTATTTATTTCGCTGAATGCAGACTTATAATCCTTTGTGTAAATGAAGAGCTTAGCCATTTTCAGGTGTGAGGCAGGATCGCGTGGATTTATTTTCAATGCCTGTTCGATCCATTTTAGAGAACCACTAATGTCTTTGTGCTCGAACAACATATCGCCAACAGCGCTGAAATATTCGGCTTTTGAAGAATCCAGGGATATTGCTTTTTGAAAATCGGTGAGGGCTAAGGAATCTTCTTCGATATAGTCGAGCATTTGGCCGCGCTCAAAATACAGGGCGGCATTGTCAGGGTCTCCTTGTATTTTTTCGGTAACTTCTTTCAAGCCAGGTTGCTTAAAAACGGGGTTATCGTTAACAGAAGTGCTCTTGTTATCGCCACACGCAACAAACAGTAGCGTAGACGCGGCCAGTACACAGCATTTGAAAATCAGGCATTTCATAGCTGCAAACATAAAAGAATGTTGGCACAAAAAGCCCTACCCAATTTGTAACTGTTTGTTGATAAGTGTTATGGAGTTGGCACCGAGCGTTTCTGTACTCGTTTGTGCTTACGGTTGCGACGAGACTTTTGGCTTATTTGCCACGCTTTGTAGAAAATAATGAGACCGATCAGAATAGTTACCGGACCACCAATCAAACTCGGCATATAGTTATCGCTATAACCAACATAAAAAGACAGTAACCCACCTGCAACAAAAAGAAACGCCGTGATCCACGATGAATTTTCGCCCATGCGGTTGATGGACTTCATAAAGGAATCAAGTAAGTTGAAAAATGATGAGTTTTTTCTAGGTCCCATATTCTAAAGATAAGTAAAAAAAAGCCGTTTTACTATTGTATCCAACCAGAGTGAAATTAAAATTTATTAATATTTATTTGCGCTTTTGAAGGTATAATATACCACCAGGTAGATTCCTGGGTTTAGCATCTGGCCCTGCAAGTTGGTTTGCAGGGGTATCGCGCCCAGTTGGTCGTCTATTATTGTAGCGTTGTATTTCCGTCCGTTATCCAGAAAGTATATGTACTGCAGGTTGGCCCCCAGTCCGACGAAAAGAGGTTTTTCACGCGAGATGGGAACAGTATACTCAGCAGTTAAGTTAATGGCCGGCATTAAGGCATTAATATATGGTGGTGGCGCGTCGGGTACCCGATTCTCCGTTTTGCCGCTTAATTCAATGGCTCGGCCATTCAGGTAGCTAACCCCCACACTCATGCCATAATGTAGCTGAGCATTGTTGAGCTGTTTGCACACATTTACGCCGACACCTGCGTTGATCTGCGCAAACCGCATATTGACTACCACATCGGTCAGCTTAACCAGCGGGAGCCGTATAGTGGTGGTGTTTATAAAGAAGGAAGGGTAAAAAGTTGAGTTTTGTGGAATATACCTGAGGTTCAAACGGGCACCGAAAGCACCCAAAGAGTGGTTATAACTACCAACTGCGTGGTTGTACATCAGGGGAAAGTCAATTTGGGGCCCCAACCCTAATGATACTTGGGCGTTAAGGTTATTTGCAAAAAGGAAAAGCAGATATGTTAATGCAATACAAAAACTCTTCATTTTACGAAAATACGCTCTTTGAATTTTGGAGACCCGGGTTTTTGAGAGAAATAAGGGTAAAAACATTGAAAATCCATCCGTTACATTTTTTCAAAGCCAATAGGGACGCTGACTACCGATCAGTTAGGTCAGAGGGCGTTGGCATGGGTTTGTTAAGCTATCTGCCAAAGTATGTGATAACGCTAAAAACGAAGAATTATGAAAAAGTTTGCTTTAATCTTAACGATCGGAATTACTAGCCTTGCGGCAACTGCGCAGAACAGTTCACACGAAATATTCGTTGTGCCTACAGATAAGACACCAAAAACGGTTACGGTATTAGGCCGTGATCCACAGTTCCCTGCTCTGCGCCACTTGCGTGATGCCGGCGAGGTATACGATCAATTGAAAGCCCTGGCGGGTAATGCTATGTATAGCGGCGAGTTGAATGAGCTGTTTACATCTCTTGGTTATAGTGGTGTGAATGACCCGGATTTTACCCGCGAAGACGTGCAGTCGTCAAGTCTGCCTTATGGTGCGATAGGTATGATGGGTGATGGTAATAACAACTACCACTATTCTATCCTGATGCTGCCAAACCAAACCAGCATTCCTACATGGGTTGTTGATGCGAAAAACAATGGTACTGACCTGTACTTCCTGACAGCGTGTGGTAACTCTTTCAACTATGCTAACCCTGAGCGCGTAAGTGTGGTTGAGCGTGAAACAGTAGTTACTGACTATTCAGGTAAAGGTAAAATGAAAGTACGCCTGGTAGCTAGGCACCAAAATGAAGATTGCTCATGGTGTAAAAAATGCGATGACGTGGATGGTGAAGAAACTGTTCTGCTGAGCGAGGAAAATATCGATGATATCCCTGTAGCTCAGGAAGGTTCTGCTTATCCGGTGAAAACGCTGTACCTGGATGTCGACAAAAAGACATTTAAGAAAATGCAGGAAGGTCAAGTTGGTACCTCTGCAAGCAGGGTAAACTATAACACGTTAAACAACGTAGCACGTCGCCGCTAATTAATCAGTTAATTTTCGGATGCGTTATAAAAAAGAGGTGATTTTCACCTCTTTTTTTATTGCCCGGAGGCATAAAAAAAGAAGAAGGCCCCCCGCCAAAGGAGCCTCCTATTATGCATGAAAAAGAACACAATGTTGGATGCTGCAATTTCCTTTGCAGCAGCACAAAAATGCTTAGCTTATGGCCTGTATCAAAATAATTACTACTGCTTAACTACAGTTTTGCATGCAGTTAACGAGCGATTAACAAAGGGAGCTTATTTCTTTTTTTCGATCCACAAGGTCTCGCCTTGCTTCCATGTGTCGTTGACCACAAAATGACCTATGGGATTGAGGCATTTTGTATCGTGGTCTCCACACCTGATCATTTCAAAGCGATGCTCGGCATCGAAAATTGAAGTAACGCGATAGTTTTCGCGGGTAGGTGTACCGGGCAGATAAACACTCCAGTCGTTGCCGGGATAGATTCCCGTGATTGTTGCAGATGTTGACTTGTAGTCGGCGAAATTTAGTGTGTCTTTTTTATTCAGCACCATAGGAGCTGAACCGCTATATACAAATGTTGCTGAATCAAGTGCTTTTTTGTGATCACCAATCTTGTATTTCTTGATAATAATATTTCGGATATCAAGGCGCGGATAACCGGAAATGATAATCTTAAGACTGTCCGGACCGCAATAAAGCTTTTTTTTGCAGCAGCCGGCAGCGGCCAGGGTCAGTATTGCAATCAATATTAAACGGGAGTTATGCATTAGGAAGAGTCGCATGT
>JAJNBR010000122.1 GCA_021156265.1 Flavipsychrobacter sp. | reverse complement strand
GTTGCCTGGTATTTGTTCTGTATGGTAGTTCGGATATTGTTCGCAGGCAGTGTCCGTGGCAAGGCCATAGCAGATACTTGCCAGCCATCACCCCTGAGATCATGCATCAGTTTGGCCAGTTCCTCCTTACAGGACGTACTAAACAGAGTATCAATAAGCACAAAAATTCCTCCCCGGTTATGAATGGGCGGGGCTTTAATAGCCGCATAAATATATCCCGTGGCGGTAATTAAATTTCCCTGTTTGATCACCTGGTACTCATAAGCCGAATCCACTACTACGTTATAGTCCGTCCAGCTCGTGTCAGCCGTTGTAAGCGAAACGAGTTCACTGCCCCAGTTGTTTGATCCCTTTGCTTTCTTGTAAATTTTATAAGAAAGGGTATTGGCAAGCGGTTTCCAGGTAAGCTTTATCTGCGCTGGAGATTGTTGCACCTGGGCTTGTAATTGCACTGCATAGTCTGCCGCGGTTTGGGCGGCGACTGCGAATGAAGTGCCCAAAGCAAGGCAGGATAGAGGTAGCCATTTTTTCATACAGATGTATTGATGCCTATAAATTTATCCTTTTTATTTAATTATAAGCTCAACATCTCCACTGGTAGGGTAACCAGTACACGTAAGTATTAATCCTTTTTTCAATTCTGCGTCTGTCAAAACCTCATTATTCCGGTGCCACACTTTGCCTTTGATACATTGCGCCACGCAACTGCCGCAAATGCCATTTTCGCAGCTATAGGGTAGGCTCAGCCCGATTTTTTTTGCTGCAGCGAGAATGGTATCTGGGTAGGCGGACTCAAATTGGTATTGTTCACCGTTAAGGTTTACAGAAACGACATGGGTGTCTTTGTCAGGCGGCTCCAGTTTATTTGTGATAACTGCAGTGCTGAAATTTTCCTTCCTGATATTTTCTGCTGGAATGTTTTCTTCTTCCAGGGCCAGTTGAACCATGCGCATGTACGGAAAAGGACCGCAGAGGTAAAAGAGTATATCATCCTTACCGGCTTTCAAATGTTCATGCAGCAGTTCGGGTAAGAACTGCTTGTGAAGGCGTGCCCGCGCCAGGTCACGGCTGTTACTAAACAGAAACTCTACTGTAAGCCGGTTAGTGTATTGTTGCTGTAGCTCATTCAGCTGGTCATAAAACACCGTCGATTCCGCAGAGCTGTTACTATAGATCAGCGTTACGGGAATTTGCGGTTGAGTAACCAGCATGGTCTTTAAGAGTGACAGGATAGGCGTGATGCCAATGCCTGCTGCAAGGAATACTACCTGCCGGTAATTGCTCATGTCATCCGGAAGTATAAAAAAGCCGAAGGGTCCGGACACCGTTATGGCGTCGTCAACTTCAATATGATCGATGAGGTGGCGCGACAGCAGGCCGTTGGGAACCCGCTTTACGGTGATTGCAGCCTGTTTGTCTGTTCCCGGACTTGTAGAGAATGAATATGACCGGCGTTGTATTCCGTCTGGCGAGAGTATCGTAAGGAACTGGCCGGCCTTGTAAGAAATATTATCGGCCAAAACGAACGTCTTGACGTTTTTTGTTTCATTTCGTATCTCCACGATCTGCATGGGCCGGAATTCGCCCGCTGAAGGCTGCATAGGCAGATGGAATATTAATTTTCCGAAACTAGGCAAAATTGTTTTCGGAATTCGCCCGCTGTTTATTAATTTGTCAAACCCGGCTCTGTGCATGGTGCAATGACTACGCATTTAGGGAGCGAGATGAGCAGTTTTGAAAATACTCTTGTGAAAGAGATAAATCTCAGCAATATGAACATCCTATATATAACAAATAGGACCGACAAGCCGATGAAGGCTACCATTTCAGACAACTATACAGGCAATAATGTGCTTAGCAAACGAACTTGCATTTAGCTCGCTACAAACAGGCGCTTATACCATATGTCTGCGCGATGCCAACAACGATATCTTCTACACGCAGAAATTGATCAAGGATTAGCTGCTGGTACGAATTTGTAACAGGCAGTTTCATGGTACCACCTGTAGAGATCAAATCTATCATTTTCAATGGCAGTCCTGCCGACGTGCAGGAGCAAATATCTTCCTTTCTGAAGGATAGGACAATAAGGATCTATTCCTTTGTTCAATCTCAAAGCACGCTTGGCGAAACCATCGCTGTTACCGCTACATTGTTGTATGTTGAATATGCCCAGCAGCGTAAGGAAGTATTGGGATTCAATAGTCCCCGATAATCCGAGCCTTTAAGCTGCAGCGTCTTCTGGACGCTTGTCCGGTAGGCTGTCAATGGATATTTCCCTGGCTTCCATACGCCGGTTTAGCCGGTAGGCTATGTAGATGCAGCAAATGGCAATAGCGATGCTTATGTAACCGGTAATATTGTAGTGCAGGATGGTGTTATCCGGCTGTTTTACCACAATAAAACCTGCCACTATCGAGGCAAGTCCGACGAATACCTGCTGGATGGAAGAGTTAAAGCTCATAAAGCTCCCGCGCCGATCGGGTGGCACTACATGACTGATCATAGCCTGGGCAGGTATGGCGCGACCGCTGGAAACCACGAACCAAAACCCGGTGATGCACAGCACAACTGCGAAGGGTATTTGCGGCAGATTGGTGATTATTGCCACCGGTACCAGGGCGGCAGTTGCGAGTATGCTAAACAGGCGGAATTTACCAAGCTTGTCCGCCACGCGCCCAAACATGGGCGATGTGAATAGTGTCAAAAGTCCCCCAACAAAATAGATCATTGGTGTTTGCGTTTTACTGAAGCCTTTGTTGAACTCCATAAAAGGATTCAAAAAGGGAATGATCATAAAATGTCCCATCATCAAGGTGGCCGACAGCCCCAGTGCCAGCACCTGGCTGCGGTTGCGCATCACGTCTTTTACCAGTGTTATAGGGTCGATCTTATTTTGCGTTGCCGCATACACGTGCTTGTCCATTGCCGGTATAAATCGCATGATAAATGGCAGCAGTACTACGCCGAGTCCAGCAACAAAATAGAATGGTGCGTGCCAGGAAAAATGGTTGGCCAGGTACAGCCCGAAAGGTACCCCGAATACCGACGCTACTGAAAAAGCAGCCATGATCATGCCCATGGCCGATGCCCGCCGTTCGTAGGGTATAAGGTCTGAAACAATAGAAAGTACTTGTGCGCTTATCAGGCCACCGAACAAGCCCGCTATAATCCGAGCCGCCAATAGCAGGCCGTAGCTGGGTGCGACCGCGCAGCATACCGTTCCTATAAGAAACCCGGCAAATCCGAACAGCAAAACTTTTTTACGGTCATAACGATCGACAAAAAAGGCCGCTGCAAAGCCGGAAATGCCGGCGCTGAAAGTATACGCCGCGACCAGCATGGAAAATGCCTGGGAAGTGATATCGAAATAGGGCATCAGGAAGTTGCCCAAGGGCATCATGATCATAAAATCCATGATGTGGGTAAAGTTCAGCGCCGCCAGCAGTAAAAGGATTATTCGTTCTTTCGCACTCATGTCTGGTCAAAATGGCTGCAAAGGTCAGCTTAATACGCTACAATAAAAAGCTGGTTTCCATTACAATAAAATATAGCCCTATAGCTATTCTTCAAATGCCAGAAAACCTTTAATGAGGTTTGACCACTGAACGTCTGATAGTCCGATAATGGCGCCTGCGGCTACGACGGTGTTTCTTACCATGTCTGTTGGGCTTTCCATGTTGGTATTTGGCACTTCATTTCTGCCATAATAATGGGCTACCAGTAATTTGCCATGCCGCTCTATGATAAAGGTGCTGGTTGCGTCCTCCTTGAAAAAATGTGCTACGTCTTCATCATTATTCGTGGGAGCTGAGCAAGGTCTTACCTGCATCAGTATATCTTCGGTATGCTCGTCGGGATAGTCATCGTAAGCGATCTGTTCAATATGCACCCAGTCATAACCATCGCCTGTTTTTGAGCCTGGTCCGGGGATCTTTATCTTGATATAATCTCCTGTATGTGCTTTTCTGTGGAGGTCTTTGCCATGATGATCAGTGAGTTGAAAGCTGGCGCTCGTTGTTTCTGCTGTTTTGTCCCAGTTATTCACGTCAAGTAACCGGTTCTTGGCAACAACAAACAACTCTTCTGCATCGTCCGCATTTTCAGCGCTATAACTGTGTTTCAGGCTTTTTTTAGCCCCGTGTTCATGTTCGGGTATATCGTGACTGGGGTGCTCCATGCCAGAGTTTTGTTATATTTATCGAAATTCGTGCCAGTTACTATCGTTGAATGGCATGAATTATTTGACCCGGTACAGTAAATCATCTCTATGCTCATTTTGGAATCTCATGACGAACACGAGAGGCATTTGCCTGCGATAGGTAAGTTTATCATAGCCCAATTTAATAAGGAATCGATAATTGTTTACCAGGCTTTCAGAGATAGTATAGCGCAACATGCTGTAGAGCATCAGCGTTTTGGCGGGGATGATTATGATTTTCACCGAACTACCTGGCTGAAACCTAGCTTTTTGTGGATGATGCATTATTCGGGTTGGGCACAAAAAGAAAACCAGGAAAATGTGCTGGCTATAAAAATGACGCGCAAAGGTTTTGACGAGATCTTGCGTTTCGCCGTTATGACTACGTTTTATAAAGAAATATATGGCAGTAACGCGTCCTGGAAAAAACAGCTGGAAACGTCCGAGGTACAACTGCAGTGGGAACCCTATCACGACCTACATGGGAACAAGACCGAAAGGAAAGCTGTCAAAATAGGCCTCAGTGGCAATATGCTGGAGCGGTTTAATAACGAATGGATACAAGAGATAAAGAATGTAACGCCATACGTGCAGCAGCAACAAGACCTGCTTAATGTAAACCGGGTAGACGACATTCGCGTGCCCCAGGAGAGAGCATACGCACCCGGCGATCTTACGATACTCACCAAGATCGATGCGACAACTATTTCTCTGTAGTAATTTTTTTATTTTCGGTTTATGATACACCATGTGATACCTATAGAGGTTATTCACCTGTTTCCTGTACTTGATGCGAAACTGACAGAGCTTCTGCGTTCTCTTTCTCCAGACGAATGGCATAAGCAAACCATAGCGCGGAAGTGGATAGTAAAAGATGTTGCCGCACATTTGCTGGACGGGAACTTGCGCACACTGTCTATGCTGCGCGACAACTATTGGGCTAACAGGCCGGAAAATATCAATACCTATAAAGATCTGGTGCTGTATCTCAACGAACTGAATGCTGAATGGGTTGCTGCATGCAAGCGGTTAAGCCCAGGGATCATCATTGAAATGCTGGAAAATACCGGTAGGCAATACACGGAATACCTGGCAACAGTCGATCCGTGGGAGAATGCTCCGTTTTCGGTGGCATGGGCAGGCGAGGAAATGTCCACAAATTGGTTTCATATAGCGCGTGAATACACGGAGAAATGGATTCACCAGCAACAAATAAGAAACGCCGTAGGAAGACAAGGCTTGATGACCAAAGAGCTGTTTTATCCCTTCATTAATACATTTATGTGTGCGCTTCCACATACGTATAGATACGTGGATGCTCCAACAGGTACCAGCGTTGAAGTAGTGGTGACCACCGATATAGGTGGTGTGTGGCATATTAACAAAACGGATGAGGGATGGGTGTTGCGTCACTTTACACGCCTTGAACCTAATGCGCTTGTAGAAATTGATCCCGATACCGCATGGAAACTTTTTTCGAAGGGAATAAGTCCTGAAGAGGCCCTGGAGAAAGTAAAAATAACAGGCGATGAAGATCTTGGTAAGATATCTTTGGGCATGGTATCGGTAATGGCATAATTACACTCTTGAACACAAACGAAATCCTCAAACAGCAGATCGAAAAAGTGCATCGTCTTGATAAACGCGCATGGAATGAACTTTCGCAGTGTTGGAGCGAAGTAAGTTATAAGCGCAAGCAGGCCATCACAAAAGCCGGTGAAACTGAGAAATATCTATATCTTGTTCTGGATGGTGTACAACGTGCTTTTTTCGAACACGACAATAAGGAAGCTACGCTCGTTTTCTCTTATCCGCCATCCTTTTCCGGAATTATTGATAGTTTCTTCACCCAGCAGCCATCTCGTTTTTGCCTCGAGACTATAACGCGAAGCACATTGCTCCGTATACATGTGCATGATCTCAATGCTCTCATGCAACAACATCGTTCAATTGAAACATGGGTGAGGGTAGCATTAACGGCTGTGCTGGCAGGTACTCTACAGCGACAAGTGGAGATCATGTCCTATACGGCCGAGGAGAAATTTACGACGCTGCTGCACCGTAGCCCGCATGTGCTCAATCTCATTCCGCATAAATACCTGGCTTCATATATTGGCGTAGATCCGACGACCTTTAGCAAGCTGTTGGGTAAGGTCAAATTATAAATCTTGGTTTGTACCAAGATTTATGCCGTATCACGGCGCTAGCTTCGCATAAAATTTTAAATATGCCATCTTTTGATACGACAGAGTTGTTGACTGGCCTGAATGCAGAAGTACAGGAAATACTTGCAACTACAGAAACAGTTCGCAGTATTGACAGTGCTACATTAAACAGGCAGCCCGCGCTGGGTAAATGGAGTGCTGCACAAATAATAGAGCACCTGAATAGCTATAACAGGTATTATTTGCCTGAGATGGAAAAAGCTTTGAATGTAGGCAAGGCAGCAAATGTAAAATTTGCCCGCGTATTTAAAGCCGGGTGGTTTGGCAATTATTTCACAAACATGATGCTTCCTAAAGCCGGTGGTAAGATCGCCAATAAAATGAACGCTCCTAAAGATCACGTACCATTGCCCGATCTAAATGCTGAAAAAGTTATAGCTGAGTTTATAAATGGCCAAGAGAAACTTTTGCAACTGTTACAGTCTGCTGCTAAAACGGATGTTGGCAGATTGAAAGTGCCCATCAGCATTAGCAGGTTCATCAAATTGAAACTAGGAGATACATTCAGGTTCGTTATTGCCCATCAGCAACGGCACTTTGTCCAACTGGCTAACACCCTCGATGCAGTAAAAGGCGGCAGCGCTAAAGCTGTGGCATAGAGCAATTTGTACGCACAACTGGCTTTTTACTAACTTAGTTGCTTCTTAACGAGCAACAATGTCACAACTTATAAGGAAAGAAGATGCACTGGAATATCATGAGAAGGGAAGGCCGGGGAAGATCGAAGTAGTTCCTACTAAAGAAACAAAAACGCAGCGTGACCTCGCCCTAGCGTATTCGCCCGGAGTGGCTGAACCCTGCCTGGAGATAGCAGCAAATCCGGAAAACGTTTATCGGTATACCGCAAAAGGTAACCTGGTAGCCGTTATAAGCAATGGCACGGCGGTACTTGGTTTAGGCGATATAGGCGCAGAGGCATCTAAGCCAGTAATGGAAGGTAAAGGCCTGCTGTTTAAAATATTCGCCGACATCGATGTGTTCGACATCGAGATCAGCCCGAAGAGTATT
Source organism: Flavipsychrobacter sp. (assembly GCA_021156265.1). GTDB lineage: Bacteria > Bacteroidota > Bacteroidia > Chitinophagales > Chitinophagaceae > Polluticoccus. The sequence continues at coordinate 2,544 of JAJNBR010000122.1, read as the reverse complement.
GACGAGTTCGTTACCGTTGTTAAAGCGCTGGAGCCTACGTTCGGCGGCATTAACCTGGAGGACATTGCTGCGCCGGAGTGTTTCGAGATCGAACGCAGGCTGAAGGAAGAGATGAATATTCCCATCATGCACGATGACCAGCATGGTACTGCTATCATTTCAGGCGCGGCCTTGCTGAACGCCCTGGAGCTGGTTGGCAAGGACATCTCCAACGTGAAATTTGTTATTAGCGGTGCAGGAGCTTCGGCTATTTCTTGCTGCAAAATATATCTTGCGTTAGGAGCAAAGGTCGGGAACATGTATATGTTCGATAGTAAGGGACTTGTCACTCCCGATCGTACCGATCTTGACCCATATAAGGAACAATTCGCTGTGCATGCTGAGACTATTTCTCTGGCAGAGGCACTGGTAGGAGCTGATGTGTTTATAGGCCTATCGCGTGGTGGCGTGTTGAATAGGGAGATGATAAAGCCTATGGCCGATAAGCCCATCATCTTTGCACTTGCTAATCCCGACCCGGAAATTCCTTATCATGAAGCAGTTGAAGCACGCCCCGACGTGATCATGGCTACGGGTCGTAGCGATTATCCAAACCAGGTGAATAATGTGCTCGGTTTTCCATTCATCTTCCGTGGTGCGCTGGATGTGCGCGCTACTGCCATTAATGAAGAAATGAAACTGGCGGCGGTAAAAGCATTGGCTGCTCTTGCAAAAGAGCCAGTGCCCGATATGGTTAACGTAGCGTACAATGAAAAGAGCCTATACTTCGGACCTACATATATCATTCCCAAACCAATCGATCCGCGCTTGTTGACCACTGTATCGCCTGCTGTAGCTAAAGCTGCAATGGCCAGCGGTGTTGCTCGAAAGCCGATCGAGGATTGGGCAGCATATGAAGAGGAACTATACCGTCGCCTCGGTAGCGATGACAACATCTTACGTTTCGTTATCAACAAAGCCAAGCAAAACCCCAAACGCGTGGTATTTGCCGAAGCGGAAAATCTGAAGGTACTGAAGGCAGCCCAAATAGTGAACGATGAAGGCATCGCTATTCCAATACTCCTGGGTAACGAACGACGTATCAAACACCTGATCGAACATAATGGACTTCAGTTAAAAGATGTCACTATCATCGACCCTCGAAGCGATGACCAGCATGCGCGCAGGCAGGAATATGGCAAGCTGTTTTTTGAAAAACGTAAACGCCGTGGATACAATGTGTACGAAGCGAAGAAAGCCATGCGCGAGCGTCCTTACTTCGGCTGCATGATGGTGGAAACCAATGAAGCCGATGCTTTGATTTCGGGCCTGACACGCCAATATCCAAATACGTTGCGCCCGGCACTGGAGATCATAGGCATGGGAGAGGGTAACAAACGTGTAGCAGGTATGTACATGATGCTCACCAAAAAAGGCCCATTGTTTTTCGCTGACACCACCGTGAACTTTAACCCGACTGAAGATGAGCTGATAGATATTACTTTGCAAACTGCGAGGGCTGTGGAGCACTTCAATATTAAGCCGCGGATCGCCCTGCTGTCGTATTCTAACTTCGGTAGTAGTGCTTCACCTGAGGCTATCTTGATGCGGAATGTTGTAGCCCGCATCAAAGAGATGCATCCCGATATGGTGATAGATGGCGAGATGCAGGCAGGTCTGGCGTTCAATAAAGATCTGCTCCGCGAGAACTATCCATTTTCAGATCTCGTAACTGGTCCGCCAAATGTGCTGATCTTCCCTAACCTCGCGGCAGGCAATATTGCCTATCATTTATTGCAGGAGCTAGGTGGTGCTGAAGCTGTGGGACCTATGCTGCTCGGCTTGCGTAAGCCGGTGCATGTATTGCAATTGGGCAGCAGTGTACGCCAGATTGTGAATATGGTAGCCATAGCTGTAGTGGAAGCACAGGTTAAATCCGGTCAATAATATATGCGAATCGCCATCATTGGTGCAGGTGCTGCGGGATGCTTCGCTGCTGCAAACATTCCATGGCTGCAGGGCAGGGAAGTAGTTGTGTTTGAGAAAACAGGAAAGGTGCTCCAAAAAGTAAAAGTGTCAGGCGGCGGACGGTGTAACACCACGCATGCCTGTTTTGACGTGCCGGAACTTATAGATCGTTATCCCAGGGGCAAGGCGTTGCTGCGTCGCTCGTTATACCAATTCACTCCGCAGGATACCATCAGCTGGTTTGGCGAACGTGGTGTGCAGTTGAAAACGGAAGACGACGGGCGTATGTTTCCTGTTACTGATAATTCGCAGACCATTATTGATTGCATCTGGCAGGAGATGATGAAACAAAACGTTGAAGTGCGTTACCACAAATCCGTCGAGCGTATTGAAAAAACTGGCGATGGGTTGAGGATCAACTTTGCCGATAAAACCTCGTACACTGCAGATAGGGTACTAATTGCGTGCGGCGGATTTCCAAAGAAGGAACAATATGCCTGGTTAGAGCAAACGGGGCACAAGATTGACACTCCCGTACCTTCGCTGTTTACGTTCAATATTCCAAAGCACCCGATTACCGAATTAATGGGTGTCAGT
>JAJNBR010000121.1 GCA_021156265.1 Flavipsychrobacter sp. | reverse complement strand
ACAATTCCAACGACTCCAATAAGATCATTCAAGTAAACATAGAAGAGCAAATGAAAACGGCCTACATCGATTATTCGATGTCGGTTATCGTTGGCCGTGCTCTTCCGGATGTTCGTGATGGTTTAAAGCCGGTTCACCGCCGTGTTTTGTATGCCATGCACGAACTGGGCATCAACTACAACAAGCCTTACAAGAAATCTGCCCGTATCGTTGGTGAGGTGCTTGGTAAGTATCACCCGCACGGTGACTCGTCAGTGTACGACGCCATGGTGCGTATGGCACAGCCATGGAGCATGCGTTATATGCTGGTAGACGGCCAGGGTAACTACGGCTCGCAGGACGGTGACGGACCGGCGGCAATGCGTTATACCGAGGCACGCCTGCAGCGCCTGGGCGAAAGCATGATGGAGGACCTGGATAAAGAGACAGTGGACTTCACACTGAACTTCGATGACTCTTTGCAGGAGCCTACCGTGATGCCCACACGCATCCCTCAATTGCTGGTGAATGGTTCATCAGGTATTGCCGTGGGTATGGCTACCAACATGATGCCGCACAACCTGACCGAAGTTATCGATGGTTGTGTCGCTTACATCGACAATAAAGAGATCACTATAGACGAGCTGATGAAGTTCGTGAAGGCTCCGGACTTTCCCACCGGCGGTATCATCTTCGGTATCGAGGGTATCAAGGCGGGTATGCACACAGGTCGTGGCAGAGTAGTGCTGCGCGGCCGTGTAAATGTGGAGAATACTAAATCAGGCAAAGAGCAGATCGTTATCACCGAGGTGCCTTACCAGGTGAGCCGCGACACTCTTGCTGAAAAGATAGGCTATCTTGTTAACAACAAGATCATCGAAGGCATCACACACGTTGCCAACGAATCGAATAAAGATGGTACCCGCATCGTGGTAGAACTGCGCCGCGACGCAGTTGCGCAGGTCATCATCAACCAGTTGTATAAGTATAGCGAACTGCAAACGTCTTATGGTATCAACAACGTGGCGCTTGTGAATGGCCGTCCGCGTACGCTGAACCTTAAGGATATGATCTCGGAGTTCGTTCACTTCCGTCATGAAGTAGTAGTACGCCGTACACAATACGAACTGCGTGAAGCCGAAAAGCGCGCGCATATATTGGAAGGTTACCTGATAGCGCTGGATCACCTGGACGAAGTGATCGCCCTGATCCGAAATTCAGTAAATCCTGACGAAGCGAAGACCGGCCTGATCGAGAAATTCGGCATGACTGACATACAGGCGAAAGCGGTGCTTGAACTGCGCCTGCAACGTCTTACCGGTATGGAGCGTGATAAGATACGCGAAGAGCATGCCGAGATCATGAAGCAGGTAGCTTACTATAAAGAGATACTAAGCAATGAAGGCCTCCGCTACCAGATCATCAAAGACGAGTTGCTGGATGTACAAAAGAAATTCGGCGATGACCGCAGGTCTGAGATACAATACCTCGCTAACGAAATGCGAATCGAGGACCTGATAGAAGAAGAAGATGTTGTTATTACCGTTTCTCACCTTGGCTATATCAAACGTACATCGGCTGCAGAGTATCGCTCGCAACGCCGTGGTGGCCGTGGCGCGATGGGCGGACGTACGCGCGATGAGGACTTTATTGAACATCTGTTCATTGCCTCTACGCACCATACGCTGCTGTTCTTTACTGAAAAAGGACGTTGTTACTGGCTGAAAGTATACGAGATACCTGAAGCAGACAGGAACGCGAAAGGCCGTGCAATTCAAAACCTGATTCAGCTACCTCCGGATGACAAGATCCGTACTATCATCGATATACCAAACCTTGAGGATAAAGAGTACGTTACCAAACACTGTATAGTGCTTTGTACCAAACAGGGTATCATCAAGAAGACTTCTCTTGAAGACTTCAGCCGTCCCCGCCAGAATGGTATCAACGCGATCACCATCCAGGAAGGCGACCAGCTGCTGGATGTATCGTTAACAGATGGTAACAGCTTTATCATGATGGCTGTGAAATCGGGCCGCGCAATTTGCTTCGAAGAAGGTAAAGTGCGTACAACAGGTCGCGGCGCGATCGGTGTATTCGGTATCGAGCTGGATGAGAACAACGACGAAGTGATCGGTATGCTCTGCGTGTCGAAAGACGACGTCACGAAGCAAATACTCGTGGTATCTGAACGTGGTCTCGGTAAGCGTACGCCATTCCTTGAACCGCTTGATGAAACTGCATCGGAAGAAGATAAAGCAAGGGCCGTGAAGATCACCGATGCTGAAGGCCACGAGAAATTGTACGCGTTGTCTTATCGTATCACCAACCGTGGTGGTAAGGGTGTAAAAACCATCAACATCACCGAAAAAACCGGTGCACTGGTTGGCTTACTTGCCGTAGAAGAAAAAGATGACCTGATGATCACCTGTCGCTCCGGTCTGACGATCCGTATGCGTGTAGTTGACATCCGCGAGGCGGGTCGTGCTACACAAGGCGTGAAACTTATCAACATTGAAGGAGGAGACGAGATAGCTGCAATCGCACGTATAGAGGAGCAGGAGGTGGAAGGCGAAGAAGACAAAGAGGCAGCAGGTATAATCGATATAAACCCAGCGCCCGAAACCGAGTAATTTGTAAGTTCTAAGTAATAAATATGATCGGATCTCTCATTATTAACAAATGAGAGATCCGGTTTTCAATAATTTTACATCCAATCTTTAAAATACAATTAATGAAAAAGTTCATTGTAACAGCAGTGTGTTTGGCGGCGGGCTTTTCAGCCATGGCGCAAAAAATAAACATACAGAATGCGCTTAACTCACAGTCGGATAAAGAACTGGACAAGGCACTGGAGTTTATAGAAAAAGCAGCAGCGGACCCTTCAACAAAAGATAATCCTAAAACCTGGTACGTGCGCGGATCGATCCTGCTGGATATGCAGAACGACCCGAAGTATAAGGATGCGCAACCTTACCGCAAGGCAGCAGAGTCTTTCATTAAGGTAGTAGAGCTGGATCCGAAATATGAGAAAGAGACTGTTGCGAAAGCGCTAAAGAATATCGCCTTCACACACTACAACACCCTGGTGGATGCTTATAACTCGAAGAAGTATGATGATGCTTATGCCAGCTCGAAAGAAGTAGCGCGCATATTTGACCTGGAGAGCGGCAAGAAATACGCAACAGATAAATACTTTGATACAATTGCTACTAACGCGCGGTTGTTTGGCGCTTACAGCGCAGTCAATAGCGGTAAGATTGATGAAGCCCTGCCGGTGCTGATTTCGTTGAAAGGCAACCCGATCATCCAGACACCTAACGTTTACCTGGCACTGATCGATATTTACAAAAAGCAGGGTAAAGAAGATGAAGTGATCAGATTGGTAGATGAAGGAAGAAAAGCATATCCTAATAATAAAGCGCTTGAAGTAGAAGAGCTTACATACTACACACGCACGGGTAAACAAGATGTATTCCTGAAAAAACTGGAAGACGCTGCGGCAAAAGATCCGTCGAATGCAAACTACCTGGCTAATATTGCTACTGCCTACACCAATATGGCTTTTCCAAAAGACGCGCAAGGCAAAGCACTGCCTAAGCCGGCCAATTACGATGAGCTGATCACTAAAGCAGGCGTCGCGTATACCAACCTGTTGAAAGCGGCGCCCAACAGTGCCGAATACAACTATAACGCAGGTGTATTCTATTTCAACCAGGCTAGTGACTATATCTCTGAAATGAATAAACTGGATAATTCTGCTGCGTCGCAAAAGAAGATCGATGACCTGAGCGCTAAAACAAATGCATCTTTCGGACAGTCAGCCCAATATTTCGAAAAGGCTTACATGCAGCTGGAGCCTAAGCTGGCCAGTCTCGGAAACGATGACAAGAGTACTTACTGGTCATCACTGTCGGCACTGAAAACAGTATATACGCGGCAAAATAAAATGGATAAAGCCAACGAAATGAAGGCTAAGATGGAAGCAATGAAAAAATAAACGATCCACTATATTGATAAATAGCCACCTTACGAGTGGCTATTTTTTTTGTTGCGTATGTACATGGTGTTGATACACAATGCTTATTAACAATTAAATCTGGTATCGTGCATTAATAAAAGATTATCTTTGCACAAATTTTTACGGTTTGTCAGTTGCCACAAAAAAGATAGAAATAGTTCGTTTTGCTCCGAAGAACGGTGAGGGATTTTACGATGCCCTGAAGAAGAAAGTAGACGCCTATTTTACCGCCAATAATATAGATACACATGGCAATGCTGCAATGAAGAGGAAGACTTTCGCCATTGTAGCTATGTACCTGATACCTTACGCGTTCATGGTTTCAGGTATTGCTGCGTCAAACCTGTTTGTTTTTTATGGTTTGTGGCTCCTCATGGGTGTTGGTATGACCGGTATCGGTTGCGCAATAATGCACGATTCTAACCATGGCTCCTATTCCGACAACAAGACGCTGAACAAATATCTTGGTAAGATCATTGCCCTGGTAGGTGGTTATGAAGTAACCTGGAAGATCCAGCACAATATCCTGCACCATACTTATACTAACATCGAAGGATTGGACGATGACATTGACGCGGGTATCTTTCTGCGTTTTTCGCCGCACTCTAAAAAATACTGGATGCACCGCTACCAGCATTTGTACGCATGGTTCCTGTACGGGCTGCTGACACTACAGTGGGCTACCATTAAAGACTTCCGCCAGGTGTACGACTACCATAAGAAAGACCTGCTGAAGAAAGAAAAGATCACACTGCGTAAAGCTATTGGTCAGTTGGTTGTTTACAAAGCACTTTATTATACCTACATGTTCGTTATTCCCATAGCCGTTATGGGTATAGCATGGCAGCATGTATTGATCGGTTTCCTGATCATGCACTTTGCAGCAGGTTTGCTGCTGTCGTGCATCTTCCAGCTGGCACACGTGTTGGAAGAGTGTGAGTATCCCGAGGTTCCCTCAGATAGGAAAATGGAAAATACATGGGCCGTGCACCAGCTTTTGAATACAGCGAACTTTTCTCCTAAGAGTCCGCTGATGTTTTGGTTTGTTGGCGGTTTAAATCACCAGATCGAACACCACCTGTTTCCGCATATTTGTCATATTCATTACAAGCAAGTAGCACCGTTAGTGAAAGAAACGGCAAAGGAATACGGTTTGCCATATTATGAACAACCATCATTTGTGAGCGCGCTTATTGAGCATACAAGGATGCTTAAGAAGCTCGGCAGGAGCTAAATGTTGTAGATTAAAGCCCTTGACTTTTTTCACGGTATCGGCTATCTTTGGTAATTACACATATTTAAATTACTCCAAGTGCAAACAGAAAAACTCACAGGAACAGTTAAGTTCTTCAATGAAGGCAAAGGCTTTGGCTTTATTAAACATGACGGCTCTGGCCAGGAAACATTCGTACACGTGAGCGGTTTGAGAGACCAGATCAAAGAAAACGATCACGTAGAATTTGAACTGCAACAAGGCAAGAAGGGCATGAACGCAGTAAACGTTCGTGTCATACAATAAATTATCTTATATCATTCACTGAACCGGGCAATAGCCCGGTTTTTTTATGTTTTTCCCGAACTAAAAGTTTTTTTCCCGATTGTGAAAGTAAAAGAATTCGGACGGCGGTAGCTTTGCCCCACTTTAAAAGAAGTACACCATCCATATGAGAAATCAATTACTTTTTACAGCTGCTATCTGCTCTGCACTGTTCACATCTTGCAAAAAAGACAAAGAAGAAGTAGCTCCGGTAAAAGTGCCATACGCGTCACTGACCAACACTACCAACTATTTCGAAACTTTCAAAGGTGCTGATGGCAACACAAGCGTAGACTTCGGTGGCCAGAAAACACGCATCGCCATGATGAAAGAAATGGATGTGTATATGAAAAAAGGTTTGACTCAGAACCTGGAAGCACAAGTGCTGAAAAATATGTTCGCAAACCAGGGTAACGCATTTAATGATGCTGCTCTGAATGCTGCTACAGATAAAACGATCCTTTCTAAAACTGCCGCGTCGTTCACCAACGCAACCGAAAGGGGAGCTGAGCAGCAACGTTTCAATGGCTATTTTGATGCGATCGCCATTGCCAGCTCACAACGTGCTAACGTAGCGGTTGCAGGCAAAGCTGGTTTGCTGGATAATAAATACCTGGTTGATGAAAAAGGTTTTGAATATGGCCAGTTCATACAGAAAGGTTTGATCGGCGCTATGCTGCTGGACCAGGTATCTAACATCTACCTGGGTACTGAAAAACAAGCTGCTGATAATAATACTGTAGTTAGCGGCAAAAACTACACACAACTGGAGCATCATTGGGATGAAGCTTACGGCTACCTGACTCAAAACGAATACTTCCCTAAGAAAGACCCTAACGATGGTACAAAATGGCTGGAGTCTTACCTGGGTTCTTATGCCCGCCAGGTAGGTGCTACAACCGGTGGTCCTGAAGCTATCTATATGGCTTTCCTGACCGGTCGTGCTGCTATCGTGAATAAAGACATGGCTAAGCGTGATGCGCAGATCGCTACTATCCGTACTTCACTGGAGAAAGCCATCGCTACTATCGCGGTTAGCTACCTGAACAAAGCTAAGACTGCCACTACAGATGGTGCTAAATTCCACGCTCTGTCTGAAGGGTATGGCTTTGTCTATTCACTGCGTTACGCATACAACACCAAGATCAATAAAGCAAAATCTGATGAACTGCTGAATATCCTTGGTGGTCAACCAAATGGTTTCTGGGGTCTTACTAACGACCTGATCAACAGCGCCCGTGACCAGGTAGCAGCTGCTTATGGTATTGACAAAGAAGGGGTAGTAAACCACTAAGATTAGTTTTTAGAGCAATAGTTTGAAGGCGGTATATTAATTGTGCCGCTTTCATTCGTAAAACTAAAACCTGGAATATGAAGAAGAATTGGTTGTTCGGATCGGCTTTGACGGTGTTAGCGGCATCGCTATTGTTTGTTGCCTGCAAAAAAGATGATGATGACGATAATACACCGTCAGACAACTTTGACCGTAAGGCAATGCTAACCAACTATGCCGACAAGTATATCGGGCCTGCATATGCAGAAATGGTGAGTCATCTTAATCATCTGCAGGTGAAAACAACTCAATTCGCTTCGTTTCCTTCAGAGGCTTCGCTTGACGAGGTTCGAACTTCATTTCGTAATGCGTATAAAACCTGGCAAAAGGTCGACATGCTGGAGTTTGGTCCGGCAGAGGAAGTGTCGCTGAGAATGTACATTAATACATATCCTGTTACAGTTTCAAAGGTAAGCGCCAATATTTCATCGGGCAGCTACGACCTGGAGCAGTTTGCGCATAAGGACGCGCAGGGCTTTGCGGCAGTTGATTACCTGCTGAATGGTATTGCAAGCACTAATGCAGCTGTTATAGAACTGTATACCACGGATGCGCAGGCTACCAATCGCAAAAAATACCTGCAGGATGTAGTTGCTAAGATGCACTCGAAAGTTCAGTCTGTAAACAGCAGCTGGGCTACATACGAAACGACGTTTGTGAACAGCACCGGTACCGATGCAAGCAGCAGCACCTCGAAAATGGTAAATGCTTTTGTGTTGTATTACGAGCGCTACCTGCGTGCCGGTAAGATCGGCCTGCCGGCGGGCGTAATGACCGGTGTTGCTAAACCTGAACTGTCCGAAGCATTTTATTCTCCTGATCTGCAGAAAGAGTTAGCTGTAACGTCTCTAACCAGCGTACTGAATTTTTACGAAGGTAAAAGCTATGGCACCGGTTCAGGAACTGTGGGGCCAAGCATGAAAAGCTATCTGGCCGCTATAGGTACCAAGGATGATAATGGTAAACTGATGGCCGACCTGATCTCAGAAGAATTGCAACAAGCACTGACTGCGATGCAAAATGTAAATGGCAGTATTGCCGGTAACGTGACCAGCAACCGTCCTGCTATGCTTCAGTTGTACGATGAGCTACAGCAGGTAGTTCCATTGTTAAAAGTAGACATGGTTTCGGCCTTTGGTATTTCGATTACTTACGTAGATAACGATGGTGACTAAAAGCAAATGATGCAGGACCTGAAACAAATATTTTCCAAAACATATCTAGGGAAGCCGGTGTACTCGGCTTCCTTAGCTGTTTTTAGGATGATATTTGGCTTCATGC
>JAJNBR010000120.1 GCA_021156265.1 Flavipsychrobacter sp. | reverse complement strand
AAGTAAAGGCTTTGTTGGCAACCCCGCATATCGAAATACCATATTTCGCATACACAAGCTTGCGGTTGTCGCCGCCTACCGAATCGGTCAACACACCGAGCTGCCTTTTAGAAGACTTGCCTGCGATCTCCATCAGGTGACCGTCCAAACCGAGCTGCCAGTAATTGTGTGTGGTATAGACCAGCTTTAACGTTCCCGCATAATTCAGTAGTGACTGATCTTGTTTATAGACCATATTGCCACTGGGCGCTGTATTGGTACTGAATCCCCCGCCAACCCCTACCTCGAGGGCGCTGTATTGGTACTGAATCCCCCGCCAACCCCTACCTCGAGGCTTTGTCCGAAAGCATTTGCTGATGCCAGAACTATAGCAGCCAGTAAAACTTTTTTCATATATCTCTTAATATTTTCCTGCCTAAACTTAATACATAAATTGTAGAAAGTGAAACGCAGAAGCTGATTTTTATCCGAAATGTACAGGAAACGCGGTTTTTATTGCTGCGATACCCTGATAAACGTCCATATCGTAAGCGTCAGGGAAACAGCCTGGAAAAGATAAGCTACATACCTGTCCCTGCTGGCATCCAGTGTAACGGCGCGGGAACGTGCCTTAATGGGTTCAGCATAAATGACATCGCCGGGTCTTATATAATAGTACGGCGACTTGAATATATCCGCCGAGGTAATGTCGAGGTTGATGAATTTTTTATTTCCTTGCTCCTCTCTTATCAGGACGATCTTACTACGGTTAGCAAAAGGTGTGAGATCTCCCACCATGCCAATGACATCGATCAAGCCTGCCTTTTCCACCGGCACGTATACTGCCCCTGGCCGCGACACTTCACCTAAAACGGTCACTCTGAAATTGGCCAGCCGGATATTGATCAGTGGATCTTTGAAATATTGCTGAGCCTGGGTGCGTATTTTCTCCTTTGCCTCGGAAAGTGTCAGACCTTCTACTTTCAGTCTGCCAACCACCGGCAGCTCGATATAACCATTTTTATCAACTATAAAACCAGAGCCACTGCCACCCTCAGTTTTCTCGGATCCACCGCTGGTAGCTGTTACTCCCTGCGTGTTTTGCGGATCCAATGTCTGGATAGTGATGTCCAGAATATCATCGGGTTTGATCTTGAAACTCGAATACGACGCAAGTTCTACAGTGCTTCTATCCTTTTCAGGAGCATCTTTACTGAAATAAACAACTTGTTTAGAATTTGAACATCCGGTGCTCAAAACAGCTAATAACCCAAGTAAACAAACAAACCAAACACTCCCTTTTTTAAAACCTGGTTGTGTATATGTCATTAATATCCTTTTTTAGATGTAAACGAAACGAGATGCGAATATACTATCCCCCGTCAACACTTGTCAACTCATGTTGAAAAACCTTGCCTAAAACATGAAAAATCCGTTCCATTTCTCCTTCGCTAAGACTGGAACTTGAAGGCAGACACAGGCCATTCTCAAAAAGCAGCTCCGAACATCCATTACCATAGAACGGACAATCCGAGAATACCGGTTGCAGGTGCATGGGTTTCCAAAGCGGGCGAGACTCTATATTTTCAGCTTCCAGCGCCAGACGCATTGTTTCTCTTGTAACACCTGCAAGCGCCGGGTCAATGGTAATGGTTGTCAGCCACCTGTTACTATAGTATCCTGCAGGTTCGGCAACGAAGGAAACACCCGGCAGTCCGTTATAGCGATTAAAATATTGTTGATAAACAGCGCGTCGCTGTTCTACCCTTTGCGGCAATACTTCCATTTGTCCCCGGCCAATACCGGCGCATATATTGCTCATCCTATAATTGTATCCAATGTGCGAATGCTGGTAATGCGGAGCAGCATCGCGAGCCTGTGTGGCCAGGAAGCGGGCGGTTTCCGTAAACCGCGGCTCTTTGGCTACCAGCGCACCACCGCCAGATGTTGTAATGATCTTGTTCCCGTTGAAGGAAAGCACGCTTATTGTGCCAAATGTACCGCATTTCACACCGTTGATAGATGAACCAAGCGCTTCTGCGGCATCTTCCAATACAGGTATCTCGTAGCGCGTAGCGATGTCCAGAATAGCAGGCATATGCGCCGGCATGCCGTATAGATGCACCGGGATTATAGCTTTGGGCTTTTTGCCCAACCTGATACGGTCTTTGATCGCTTCCTCCAGGTGAGCCGGCGACATATTCCAGGTTTCGGGCTCGCTGTCAATGAATACCGGTGTAGCACCGAGATATGCTATAGGATTAGCCGACGCAGAAAACGTCATGCTCTGGCAGATCACCTCATCGCCCGGGCCAACGCCTAGTAATATGAGCGCCAGGTGTATAGCCGCAGTACCTGAGCTTAAGGCAGCGGCATGTGTGCCTTCTCCCAGGTAATTAGCGATGTTCTGCTCCAGCCCGTCGACATTTGGACCGAGCGGAGCTACCCAGTTAGATTGAAATGCTTCGTTGACATAGTGCTGCTCATTGCCGCCCATATGAGGAGCCGAGAGCCAAATTTTAGGTCCCATACAAAGTTTTTTAGCCTTTAATTATCCTACCAGGGTTGCCGACAACAGTGGCAAAGTCAGGCACATCTTTTATCACGACCGTACCTGCCCCAATAGTAGTCCACCTCCCGATCCTTATCCCTTGTATTACGACACTGCCTGCGCCTATATGCGTACCCTCTCCAACTGTTACATCGCCGCACAACGTTGCATTGGGCGATATATGAACAAAGTCATCCAGCCGGCAATCATGGTCGATAGACGCTGATGTGTTTATGATGCAGTGCTCTCCTATTGTTGTATCTGTATTTATCGTCACGCCTGCCATCACAACCGTTCCTTTACCGATAGTAACCCTGTGGCTAATAACGGCTGCCGGATGCACAGGCGTAAAAAAACTAACCTGTTGTGCGTATTTGTTAGCTACCGCTTTACGAGTGCTGTTATTCCCGATGGCTATAACCATACTTGTGTCAGAGCCAGGCTGATCTAACGACGGCTTCTCCACAGGGTAATTCCAGATGTCAGGTTTATCCGCATCATCCCATACGGTGATATCGCTGATATCATTTATTTCTAACAGTTCAATGATCACTTTGCCATGCCCGCTGGCCCCAAAAACGATCATGTGTTTATGCATTTGTCGATCCTGTAAATTTTTCCATTGTGGCTGATGTGGCAGAATTAATACCTTCTGACACCAGTATTTTTTTGAGTGTAAGCCACAGAATGTTCATGTCTAAGGTAAATGATAAGTTGTCAACGTACCATACATCGTACAAGAATTTTTGTTCCCAACTGATGGTATTCCTTCCGTTTACCTGTGCCCAACCCGTGATGCCCGGAAGCACATTGTGACGCCTAATCTGCTCTTTACTATATAGCGGTAAGTATTCCACCAGCAAGGGACGCGGTCCAATTAAGCTCATGTCGCCTTTGAGGACATTCAGCAACTGTGGCAATTCATCGAGCGACGATTTTCGAACAAAGGTTCCCAGTGCTGTTAGCCTGTCTTCATCAGGCAGTAAAGCGCCGGTCTTGTCGCGCCGGTCGTTCATGGTTTTGAACTTTATCACCTTGAACACCTTGTTTCCTTTCCCAATGCGTGGCTGCACAAAAAAGGCCTTACCATTATTGTTTATGAGCAATAACAGCCATGTTACTGCAAAAAATGGCGACGCTATGCCTAGCAGCAAAAGTGCACCGCCGATATCAAATACCCGTTTCAGAGAGCGTTTATACATTCGCTGCTTCTTCAAATACTTTTTCAAATCGCTCGACCCCGTGGTGAATAGCAAGATGCCTGTCAAAATAATTCCTCGCGCTATTCCCCATTGCCACCAACTCCTCCCTGTCAAGAAGAGAAAGCTTTATGGCTGCATCCGCGATCGCCTCCGCATTTTCAGGCTGGCAGCAAAATCCAGCTGTCGCCTCTTCTATCATCTCATCTGCGTCGCCACCCACAGCCATCAAGACCGGCTTACCGGCCTGCAGATAAGCTTGTGTTTTTGACGGGATAGTAATTTTGAATAACTCATCGTTTTTCAAATGAACCAACAGGGCATCAGCGGCGGCCAGGTAAGCGCCTACTTCATTGTTATTGACCCGCGGCAAAAAGACTACGTTGTCCAGGCCCATTTTTTCTTTCTGCGCCTTCAGCTCGTCGAGGCATATACCACCACCAAGAAAAGCGAACTGGATAGTGTGACTGTTTCGCTTTTTCAAAACTGCCGCAGCATCCAGCACTTTGTCAAGCGCCTGCGCCCGACCCATGGTACCTGCAAAAAGAATTGTAAATCGTTCTTTTGCTCCTGGCATTTTTGATTTATCATGAGTATCGGGGAGCGTAAAGGGATTGGGCCAGTTATAGATCACTTCGATCTTCTTCCCGTCAACCCCGCGTTCGATCAGCTTTTGCTTAAAACCATTCGACAAGACAGTGATCTTATCTACCATACCGTAAACGAAAGCGCAGTACCAGCTGATAAGCTTTAAGATGATCTTGTTGTTGACCATACCGGTGGCCGTCAACGTATCGGGCCACATATCCTGTATGTCGTATACCACCGGTATCCTTCGGAAGAAACGAATAAACACGGCAGGGATTCCGATAGTAGCAGGTGGATGATACACGTACATGACGTCGGCTTTTCTTATCCTGAACACACCCAGTACAGAAGCGCTCAATGCAAAACTCAAATAGTTCAATATGCGCTTGCCGCCCGACTGATCATGACTTGGGTAGAGAGGCACCCGTATTATTTCAACATCGTCTATCACCTCCCGTTGCGACCATTTAACCTTATATCCCTCATAGACCTTTCCACCCGGATAGTTAGGAAACCCGGTCAGTATCTGAACCGAATGGCCTTTCTTCCGCAATTCGCGGGCAAAGGTGAGCGCTTTAAGGTCTGGCTCAGGATAACACCACTGGCTAAGAATGAGTATCCTCATATTATTCAGACCAGACAACTCTTTTTATATAGTCTGTATAAGACAGAATTATTCGAACCACCTTATCGGAGACGTTGGGCATGGAATAATCACCTACCAACCTGAATATCCGGTGGTCATTATTATGATTTTCGAGTTGCAGCAACCCCTGCATGATCCTTTCAGGGTTTAGCCCAACCATCATGACAGCAGCCTCTTCCATGCCTTCAGGCCTTTCGTGTGCTTCCCGGATATTCAACGCCGGAAAATTGAGTATCGACGATTCTTCGGTAATCGTTCCGCTGTCTGAGAGCACTGCTTTAGCATTAACCTGCAGCGAGATATAGTCGGTTAAGCCAAACGGTTTCATAAGCCGAACATGCTCGCTGAATTTCACCTGTTGCTGCTCGATCATTTTCTGCGTACGCGGGTGAGTAGACACGATGACCGGCATATTGAAATGAGCAGCCATGTCATTCAGCACGGTTACCAGGTTACTGAAATTGCGTTGAGAGCTGATATTCTCTTCCCTGTGTGCCGATACAACAAAATACTTCCCTTTTTCCAGCGAAAGATCAGCGAGTATTTTGGAGTTGGAAACTTTGGGCATGAAATGGTGCAGCACTTCGTACATCGGACTTCCCGTCTTAACCACCCTGTCGGGTGAAAGACCTTCTCGCAATAGATATTCCCTTGCGATGTCACTATACGTCAGGTTTATATCGCTTATATGATCGACTATGCGTCGGTTTGTTTCTTCCGGTACACGCTGGTCGAAGCACCTGTTCCCCGCCTCCATGTGAAATATGGGAATGTGACGTTTCTTGGCCGGAATAGCACAAAGACAACTATTAGTATCTCCTAATACAAGGAATGCGTCAGGTTGTTCTTTTTCAAGTACCGGATCTATATTGATCAATATATGACCGATAGTTTCCGTGGCATTCTTACCTGCAGCGTTCAAGAAATGATCAGGCTTTCTAAGCTCGAGGTCGTCAAAAAATATCTGGTTGAGCTCGTAGTCATAATTTTGACCTGTATGCACCAGCACATGCTCAATGGCAGGCGACGCATCCAGCGCAGCTAATACGCGTGACAAGCGAATGATCTCCGGTCGCGTACCGACTACGGTTAAAACTTTCAGCTTCTTAGTGTTGTTCATTTAACGAGTTTACACCGTTTCAAAAAAGGTATCAGGGTCTGCAGGATCAAAAAATTCATTGATCCAAAATACGGTATACAGCTCTTCTTCTCCAATATTTTTGATATTGTGCGTGTACCATACAGGCATATCCACGTACGAAGGTTGCTCTCCATCCAGGTAAAGATCAATAACCTCGTCGGTATTGTACTTACGTAACTGGATCAGCGCCTTACCTTTTATCACGAGGAAGCGTTCTATTTTCCTTGTATGAAAGTGATTGCCCCTGGTAATGCCCGCATGCGTTGTGGAATACGACACCTGGCCACCTTGCTGCAGCTTAACGAGTTCAACAAACACCCCCCTGTCGTCGCCGTGCGGCTTCAACTTGACAGGAAAATGAGCATCATGAGGAATATAGCTGCGGAATGTATTGAACAGGTTTCTCTCGAATTCGTTGCTGATACCGGGAAATATTCCGCTGTCCAAATACAATTCTTTGAACTCATTTAGTTTTTCAAGAATTTCGCTGACATTTTTCTCTACGGTATGTGGCACTGAAAAAGACGCGTCGTCAACCTCGCTTTTGAGCGCGTCGATAAACTGTTCGGCAAGCTCATCCACATATATCAGCTTCAACCTGCCGTCTATATCTATCCGGGGTTGCTGACCGTTGCAAAGCTGGTGACAAAACGTTGCCACTACAGAGTTGTAAAACGGTTTGCCGAACGGACCGTAAACATTGGGAATGATCATCCCTGTAAACACGGCACCATTTTTCGCCGCCCAATCAGCCAGCAGTTTTCTCCCTGTATTTTTTGATATACCATAATCATTGTCTCTTTCCTCCTGCGTTGAAGAGGAAAACAAGACATGAGGGGTAGTCCCGGAAGTTTGCAATGCATTGATAAGACGCTGCACGAGGTCAATATTTGTATCACGCAGCACCGCCTGGCTTTCGTGGCGGTTCATGGCGGCCAGGTGCACAATAGCATCGCATTGCCGCACCCACGCTATCAATGCCGCAGGGTCGTCAAAATACTCTTTTTTAAAATCGACGAGTGTGAACTCGTCTTTCAGCAGACTTATTTTATTGTAGAGGTACGAGCCAACAAAACCCTGTTGCCCGGTAATACCTATCTTTTTCATTCAGCTGTGAGATTCTTGCTTTTTAAGCGCTTAAAATTTTGCAATATTTTCAAATACTGCGCAAATGAAGGGGTAGTATATTTCATGCCTTTGCCTTGTGGACGCGCATCGGCATAATAAGTCTCAAAATTTTCCAACACTTTTTTCAATCCCTTTGCAGACCGTTCAAATACTTCGGCCAGTGTGGTTGTGACAGTCTCCGCGAGTGTTGACGCGAACTTAATAGGTACACGCTCCTGCAACAAAATATCTCCGGTATCGATCTTCGCATCTATTTTATGGATCGTGTAACCCGTTTCGCGGCTCCCGTTATAAAGTTGCCAGATGACGCTCTGGGCATTTTGATAGTCAGGCAATATCTCGTGGTGAATATTGAGCATGCCGTATTTGGGAATATTAAAAACCCCGGGAGAGATATAGCCGTTACCGAGACTCAATGCAAGATCAGCATTTAACTCCTTAAAAAGTTGCTTCGTTTGCGGGCTATTGGTTGAAGGCACTTGTTCAAAACGAATATTAAGCGCCTTGCAAGTTTCTTCAACATTTCTCACCCTGATATGGGAGTCAAGATCTTCACCATACCATTTTCTCATTCGCACGCCATTAACTGCCCCGAGTACACCGATCTTCGAAATTTTCCTGAAAGTGCGCATGTAATTCTTTCTGCGACCGGCAGACGCTCCTTGGCTAACTATCACTGCAACGACTTCAACTCCATTCGCCGTTGCTATAACCGGCAGATGATGACCTGCTGTTCCAAATGCAGATGTTGTTAAAACAATGACCCTCATTGAAGATCGGGGAACAAGTTATTTTGGGTGGATGCCTTCCTGGCGTTGTTGGCTATGAAATAAGAAATCTGGTCAATCCCCCAGTTGAGCAATATATGATCACGGCGAATACAAAGTTGTTCTGGCGTCAGCGGCGTTTCGGGATTGACGTGGCAGCCGCGCTCTGCGCTGGCACATGATCTGAATCCAGCCTGGAATACTGCCCTCCGTCCTGCTTCGTTAAAATGAAAAAATCTGCCATATGGAAATGCAAAGTGATTTGCCGCTCCGCAATTCTTTTTCAAAATATCCCAGGTTTGGGTAACGTCGGTCAATATCTTTTCGGGGTCGGCCTCCCCAATATTCATGTGATACATCGAATGCCCGCCTATTTCATGTCCGTCTTTCTGCAGCGCTGCAATATCATCCCAATCGAGAAACTCTGTGACAGGAAAATCAAGCACGTTACGGCAGTGCGCTTCGATCCTTTTATAGTCCGTTTC
>JAJNBR010000119.1 GCA_021156265.1 Flavipsychrobacter sp. | reverse complement strand
TGTACCTACGATAGGCACTTCTGCACGGATAAGCGGTACTGCCTGGCGTTGCATGTTCGATCCCATCAGGGCACGGTTGGCATCATCGTGCTCCAGGAAGGGGATCAGCGACGCACTCAGACCAACGATCTGATTGGGCGCGACGTCCATGTATTCAACTTCTTCCCTGTCAAGAATAGGGAAGTCGCCTGTTTGGCGTGATTTGATCTTTTCTTCAACGAAGTTACCCTTATCATCCAGCGGAATGTTGGCCTGAGCGATCTTTGCCAGGTCTTCTTCTTCCGCGCTCATGAAATAGTGTGTCTTCAGGTCTACTTTACCGTCTTTCACCTTGCGGTAAGGAGTTTCGATAAAGCCCATATCGTTGATCTTAGCATGTACGCAAAGCGTAGAGATCAGACCGATGTTCGGGCCTTCAGGAGTTTCAATGGTACACAGACGACCGTAGTGGCTGTAGTGTACGTCACGTACCTCGAAACCTGCGCGCTCGCGGCTCAGACCACCCGGACCGAGGGCAGAGATACGACGTTTGTGCGTGATCTCAGACAACGGGTTGGTTTGATCGAGGAACTGCGACAACTGCGAAGTACCGAAGAACGAGTTGATAACTGAAGACAGTGTACGGGCGTTGATCAGGTCGATCGGCGTGAACACCTCGTTGTCACGAACGTTCATACGCTCGCGGATGGTGCGTGCCATACGTGCCAGGCCTACGCCGAACTGGGCGAACAGCTGCTCACCCACAGTACGCACACGACGGTTGCTCAGGTGATCGATATCGTCGATCTCCGCTTTACCGTTGGTGAGGCGTACCAGGTATTTAATGATAGAAATGATATCCTGCTTGCTCAGTACTTTGGTATCAAGGTTGATATCCAGACCGAGTTTACGGTTGATCTTGTAACGGCCTACTTCACCCAGGTCATAACGCTTGTCGCTGAAGAACAGCTTTTCGATGATGCCACGTGCAGTTTCATCATCAGGAGCGTCAGAACCACGAAGCTGGCGGTAGATGTGCTGTACCGCTTCCAGCTCTGAGTTAGAGGTATCTTTATTCAGCGTGTTGTAGATGATAGAGAAATCGCCGCTAACTTCTTCTTTTTGCAGGAAGACAGTAGGAATACCCATTTCGAGCACCATAGCTGCATTTTCTTCGTCCAGCACGTTATCACGATCCAGAACAACTTCGTTACGCTCAATGGTTACCACCTCGCCGGTGTCTTCATCTACGAAGTCTTCTGTCCAGCTACGCAATACACGTGCTGCCAGGCGGCGGCCAATGTGCGGAGCCATTGATTTTTTATCGGTCTTCACCTCATCGGCCATACCGAACAGTTCCAGGATGTCCTTATCTGTTTCGTAACCGATGGCACGAAGCAGCGTAGTTACCGGGAACTTCTTCTTACGATCGATGTAGGCATACATCACATTGTTGATATCGGTAGCGAACTCCATCCACGCACCTTTAAAAGGAATTACGCGGGCGCTGTATATCTTGGTACCGTTCGGGTGAACGCTTTGACCAAAGAATACACCGGGCGAACGGTGCAGCTGGGAAACAACAACACGCTCAGCACCGTTGATAACGAAGGTACCGCGCGGAGTCATGTAAGGTATATTACCCAGGAACACATCCTGAACGATCGTTTCGAAGTCTACGTGTTCTTCATCATTACAGCTAAGGCGAAGCTTTGCCTTCAGCGGTACCGAATAAGTAAGACCACGCTCCATACACTCGTCGATAGTGTAGCGTGGCGGATCGATGAAGTAATCCAGAAATTCCAGAACGAAGATGTTCCTCGTATCCGTGATCGGGAAGTTTTCCTTGAACACACGGAAGAGTCCTTCGATGTTACGCCTGTCGGGCGTAGTTTCCAACTGGAAGAAATCTTTAAACGATTGAAGCTGAATGCCCAGCAGGTCAGGTGTTTCCGCTACATCGTGGATCTTAGCGAAATTGATACGGCCTGTGCCGGTTCGTTTTTGTGGTATTGCCATAATATGTTTAAAACTCCTTTTTTCGAAAACAAAAAATCCCCGTCCCAAAAGGCATCGCCTTTTAGTACAGGTGGGGTCTGTTTCTAATCAAAATCAGTCAATAATTTGTTGCGCACGTGCTAGCTCCCCGCAAAGGGATTGCAAATATAAAAAAGGGTGGTTGAAATAGCAAAAAATATTCCAAACTTCTCCAAAATCACAGAAAAAGCTAAACTGTGGAGAAATATTTATTCTTATGATATCGACTTTGCATAAGAAAAATTCGCATTCAACCTGGCTGGGAAACGCTTAAAAAGGGGAGATCGGTTGAAGTAAAGATACAGACTAACACTATTGCTTCAAGCGCTCCAAAAGACGTTTTGACCCTGACCTATAACCTAATCAACATTAAAAAAATATGATACTTACTAGGATTTTTCGCACCAGCTATTAATTTTGTCTTCAACTCTAAAAAAAATCTATACTTATGAAAAAAATCGCCCCAATCGCAATCATCGCTTTCTTTGGTGTAATGAGCTTTACTGCTTGTAAAAAAGATTATAGCTGCAAATGCACTGCAACAGTAGCAGGACAAACTGTCGACACTACAGTAGCATTAGGCAAAATGTCGAAAAGCGACGCTAAATCAAAATGCGAAACTCACGATAAAGACATGCAAACGTCTATAGAAGCAGCGAAAGCGTTAGGCATCAGTGCTTCAGGCAGCTGCGAAGTAAAATAATTATTGAAATTGTTGCCATATACACAACAGAGCTAAATAATTTTTTTTATACAACGAAGGGTATCATTTCAATGGTACCCTTTTATTTTTGCAAGATGAAGGTATTCAAGCGAACAGCATTGGTTTTGCTATCTATTCTTTTAGGTGCGACTTTTCTTTACTCAGCATGGACAAAGCTGTATCGTTACCCCAGCCTCGAACAATTTGAATGGACGATAGTACAATTTGCCGGGCTGTCATGGCGCCTGGCCGAGTTGAGCGCCAGATTTTTTGGAGGACTTGAAATAGCCCTGGGCACCCTATTGGTTTTCAATTCGTTCGGCAGAAAAAAGTGGATACCTAAACTGGCTGTTGGCCTGCTGCTACTTTTTTCGGCTTACCTAATCTTTCTATGGGTCACCGTGGGCAACGACATTAACTGCGGCTGCTTTGGTGATGAGATATGGATGAGCCCCTCTGCTTCCCTAATAAAAAACGCCATCCTAATTGCGTTGCTGGCAGTGGTCATCCGCTGGCATAATGGACTGCAGTTCAGATGGCTGCGCATTGCAAACCCATTATTGCTCCTTGCTCTTACGGCCCTGCCATTTGTGCTGTACCCTATACCTGAAAGTACACCTGACTGGCTGAAGAAGGATAGCTTTTCTTTAGACATGGCACCATTGTACAACCCCGAACTCAGCCAACCCACTGCGCCTACCTCTTTAAAAGAAGGCAAGCATGTGATAGCGTTTTTAAGCCTGAGTTGCCCCCACTGCCGAATGGCCGCGCAAAAAATGCACATCATGAAGATGCGCAATCCTGCCCTTCCGATCTATTTTGTACTAGCCGGAAAAGAAAAATACCTTGAATCGTTCTGGAAGGAAACTGAGGCAAAAGACGTACCCCACACTAAACTGGATGGCGATGCCTTTACGAATATGGTTGGATATAGTTGGCCGGTGATATACTGGATCAATAACGGGAGAGTCGAGGCTCAGGCAAACTATATTCAACTGGACCAGCAGGAAATTGAGAACTGGCTGGCCCGCTAGACTGTTATGCCCTGGGGGCCATTGCCGGTGATACCAGCAACCGGGAATCAACTTTTGCCATAACCTGGTTCACAATGCTTTCGCAGCAGTAAACATCAAGTGCATAAACACCTGAATGGTAATGCCAGTTGCGCGATGTTTTACGCAGGTTGGATTTCGCCTGCTCCATAGCTGCGAGGACATTCTCCTCTGATGTATTCAATAACATGGCAGTTTCGCGTACAGTATAGCCTTCAACCTTGTGCAGAACAAATATCGTGCGTTGGCCGATTGGGAGCTCATCCAATTGAACTTCAAGCTTGTTGGTCACCAGCATGCTGCTGCTGATACGCTCAGCATAGTGGCAGGCACTGCGTGCAGCAAGCATGGAAGGATCACGCAAGTTCATCCCGCTGTCGGTTTGGGTGCGCATGTGCGCTCTGCACTTATGTATCATCGAGGTGATAAGCCAAAGGCGATAGGCTGACCGGTTGCGCATCCTGCGCAGATGCTGGTAAGCATGCAAATGTGTTTCGCTGATGAGCAATTCGATCTGGCTGTTGTCCAGGCCAAACATCCGCCCTACCCTGTATAGCGACTGGCTATGACGCCTTACCAACACTTCAAAGCATGCTTTAAAGCCCGACTTCACATTGTCGACCAATTCACCATCCGTGTGATGAGCGTATAACAGCATAGCATTTGACATAAACAGCAGGTAATTTCTAACGCACCCTCCCCCCTTTAATTCCTTAAAAACAATGCCATTGACCGTTCATCCTCAAGGGACAAACCAGCAATATACTAACCGCAGATGTCAACGCAGTGTAAAAACCTATTGATGCTATCGAAATATGAAGGAAACCACGAGTTTGGCTTAGATTTTGTTAAACTTATCAATAAGAGCACTTTATTTTTTGGTTTAGAGTACACCAGACTCCGAAAGTAGTTACTATATTCATTGCGGAATTGACAACAGAATAACTATTAAACACCGGATAAACGCTAAGAAAATGTCTTACAAACTGCCCCTGAAACAAACGCAAGTAAAATCGAAATGGCTCACTGCAACTCTAATAGGGATATATATTCTGATCGCGGCTTTTCTTTTGATCAACAGTTAACGGAAGTACTTCTTCAGCCTTAGGAAAGGCTTTTCAAACCAATGATAAGATAATACGCTGCATACCAGCGTAATCAATAAAGCAAGAAGAAAAAATGCCGTCGCCGGTACAGGATCATCTAATGAGATACCTTGCTTGTTAAACACCTGCTTCAATAAGTTTATCACGAGTGTATGGTAGAGATAAAGACCATAGGTATACACTCCCGCCCTGCTCAGGACATTCCTATCCCCTATCCCAAGCCGGCTATTCTGCGGCAATATCAGGACGATCAACAGGCTAAATAATAATCCCAGGAGACTCGTAATAGCTATGTAATCCTTATCAGTCCTGTACTGGGAGCAGACAAGGATAGTCAGAACCAGGCACCCAATAAAAAGCAACTTCAGCCAATACGGTATTTTATTGATCACCTCTTCCGCTCGTTGCCCATTGGTGACCAGTAGATAAGCTGGGATAGCCCCAAAAGCGAACAGATCGATATTGGTAAACAGGTCGCTGGTTGGAATATCATTGGCAACATAGATCGCCCTACTCACCAACCCGATCGTTATGCAAAAGATTATCAGCATAGGCAGGTGTTTGATTTTGAGAAAATACAAGAGTAGACCCCAGACAATGTAAAAATGCTCTTCAATACACAGTGTCCACATGATCGATAGCGGAGACACGTTTGCATGTTGGTGTGTCATCATCATCTTGTAGTTCTCAAGAAAGAACACCGAAACCCAGATGTTCGGCTCATAGCCTTCGCCGGAAGACGGCAGGTGGAGAAAGCGCTCGAGAACGTACGGAGTGATATAAGCGACCGCCACCATAAGGTAGTACAATGGCCATATCCGTAATATCCTGCGAACAAAGAAATTCTTCAGATTCAGCTGGCCGGTGCGAACCTTTTCTTCGCAAATGATGTGGGTAATAAGAAAACCGCTCAACACAAAGAAGAACTGCACGCCTATACCACCTCCCGCTTTTACATAACTGAACCAGGGAAACGCGACTATCGGAATGTGCAGCAGGAATACCTTAAGAAAGGCAAAAAAGCGAAGCGCATCAAATGTGTGAAAATGACGCCGCGCTGTTTGCGCGCCCTGGTCGGTGGCATGGCCGGTAGTCATCTATTCAAATTCTTCGCCCTGGGCTTCCATCAGGATGGCGTTTTTTTGCACTTCTGCTTTCTGGGCATTTTGCATATCGCCCTTAGCACGGTACAGTTGACTCAGTAGGTCGTAAGCTTCTGCACTAGCCGGATCTATCTGCACGTATTGATTCACTACCGATATAGACTCGTCTATCCGACCGAGGTTAGCTAAAATGATGGCGTATGGCTGGTAAGCGGTTTCGTTCTTAGGATTTAGAGCCAAAGCCTTCTGATAGTAAATTGCAGCATTAGGAAGATCGTTGGCCTTTAGGTATGCATTTGCCTGAACCGCGTGAGCATGAGCACTGTCTTTCTGCGTGATCGCGATAAGGGGTGTATTATCAGCCTTTACTGCGTCGATAGTACCCTGCGGCGGAAACAACCCGTTTTGAATAAACGACTTGTCAATAAAACGCGAAAAGAAGATACCATAGTCGTAGTCGGTATTATACCGCTCGCGGTACCGGACATAAACTGGCCACACCTTTGGGTTAATGGCAGCCACATAATACCACATGGGGTCGATACAATTGGTACCTATCCTAATGGTATCCGTGGCATTATAAAAGTCTTTATCTTTCGCGAGTTTAAAAATAGCCTGCTTCACGCTATTCATGTAATAGTCGGTCTCGTAGTACCCGTATGCACCGTCTACGCCACCTACCAGCTCATTGAAGTACACGATCTGGTTGGGATGATTGGCCACGCTCCAGCGGGCTGGCAACAGCAAGCCGATCACCACGAGTCCGATCACTGCATATTTGGCGATCTTGTTTTTGAACGACCAGATAATGGACAAGAAAGTAAGTGCACTTAACACGACGAGTAGCGGATAAAGAAATAACATGTGGCGCCAGCCATCGTACATGGGTGATTTTTTATATGCGACATAAACCCAGGGAAATATGGCGATGAAGAAAAGGAACAGAATAGTAGAACGCTTCAACTCCGTTCTGAATAGAAGTATCGGGGAAAGTATGACGCCTGCCAGCACAATGATCGGATTCGTTATGAACATCCAGTGCGGTATATAGGAGGCTGGTATGTCCTGGCTCATGATGTGCCTATCGTCAAACAGCATCCTGATGCCGGTGGAGAATTGAGACATCTCGCCCAGCGCCTGCAGCGGGTTAGAGAGCGGCGCCTGCAGCGCGTATGGCCAAAATATCAGACCAAAGAAATAGCCGGCGATGCACAGAGCAATGACCTTTACCGCTGTTGATTGCACTTCTTTGCTGCTAAGCGGGTAGTTCTTTCGCCAGTCAAAGAAATATTCGATACCCAGGGCTACAAAAACGAACGGTATCAGCAGCAGACCACCAATACGTATGCCTATAGCGTAACCGATAGCAAGAGCCAGCCACAACGCATCTTTCCATGTCGGTTTAGGGAAAGCTCTTACAAACCTGATCGTGAAGTAGGCGCCCATCACCATACCCAGCGCAAAGGGAATGTCTTTTGGATTGTTCATGCTTTCGCCAAAAAAGCGGGGTGAAAGGAACAAGAACCATGCAGCCAGCAGCGCCGCATCCCAGCCGCGGATAAGCCTGGCTAACAATGCAGTGAAC
The DNA here is from genome assembly GCA_021156265.1 of Flavipsychrobacter sp. Lineage (GTDB taxonomy): Bacteria > Bacteroidota > Bacteroidia > Chitinophagales > Chitinophagaceae > Polluticoccus. The sequence goes on along the minus strand of JAJNBR010000119.1, from coordinate 1,120 downwards.
AGGATGGCGAGGAAACCGAATATTGCATTGATAAAGTGGCGGGTATTAAACTCGGTCGGGATGCCGGCGCCGATAATCTTGTTTACGGTGACGCAAAGCAAATCGTAAAAGCCGCCATAGAAATATACGTTCTCAAAAGAAAGGGCATCCTTATCCTCGCCTCCGGAAGCATAATAGTCGTACACGTGCTGGCCGTAGGTGTTTTGAGTTACCTCGTCGCCGCTAATACCATAATCCTTGCTTACCCATAACATGGCCAGCAGCATCAGTCCCAGGCTTATATAAGTGAGCAGGCGGAAATCGATTTTCTTCTCCATATCAGGCAGTTAGCATTTTAAAAACAGCCACAATTTTAAAAATCTTTTTCCGCATTCTTATACGTGGTGGACAAATTGAATGGCTTAGGCACAAAGAAAAAGAGCAACGGTGTTCCGTTGCTCTTTCAAGTATAGTTGGAGGTTATTAACCTTCCTGGTTTTCCTCTTCAACACGGCGAACTGATTCACCCATTGTAGCATTGCGCTTTTCAGCTTTGTGCTTACGGTGAGCTTCTTCACGTTTAACAACCAGTTGCTCATGCTCGCCATTCCAGGCTTCGAATTTCTCCCAGGCTGCTTTTTCATCAAACAGGCCCAGTTCCACACCACGCATCAGGTGTTTCAGGTACAACACACCTTTGAACGACAAGATACGACGACACGTATTTGTAGGCTGCGCGCCTTTCTGCAACCAATGGAGCGAACGCTCGCGGTTGATACGAATAGTAGCTGGTACGCTCAGTGGATTGTAAGTACCCAGTTTTTCAATGAATTTACCATCACGTGGTGCTGTACTGTTAGCAACTACGATGAAGTAGAACGGACGTTTCTTTGATCCGTGGCGTTGGAGACGAATTTTTACCGACATAAATAATAGAAATTATTTGCGATTAACAATAAATTTTAAGGACTGCAAAGCTAATGAAAAAGATGAGTATTGTAAAGAGTTTCATTAAAAATATATTATCGTAATATCATTATTCCTCTTCAACACGGCGAACTGATTCACCCATTGTAGCATTGCGCTTTTCAGCTTTGTGCTTACGGTGAGCTTCTTCACGTTTAACAACCAGTTGCTCATG
>JAJNBR010000118.1 GCA_021156265.1 Flavipsychrobacter sp. | reverse complement strand
ACTATCCAGGTTGATCTGTATGACCGCCTCGCATTAACTCTCGAGGCTGACCTGATAAAAATGGTCAGTGCAACGGGTGCCAGGGGAGTGCTTATCGATATTTCGGCTGTTTCTATTGTGGATTCTTTCATGGGCCGCATCATCGGCAACATTGCCAGTATGTGTAAAATACTGGATGCAGAAACGGTAGTAGTGGGTATGCAACCTGCAGTAGCTATTACGCTTATTGAGCTCGGATTGCCGCTGGCCGGGGTTTACACGGCCCTTAACGTTGAGAAAGGCATGGAGCTCCTGAATAAGAAAATTGTTACTGACGCGGGCGAACCAGATACGGATGATCACAGTACTGAGTAAAGACCAGATGCTCATTCTAAAGGAGCAGGATGTGGTGCCCTTCAGGAACCGGGTAAAGGAATATGCAGTTAAGATAGGCATGGGCCTTGTGAACCAGACGAAGCTTATAACAGCCGCCAGCGAGCTTGTCAGGAACATGCTGCGATATGCAAATGGCGGCGAGACGATTATTGAGGTGGTGAGTAAGGGCCGGGAGAATGGGATCAGGCTAACGTTCATTGACAAGGGGCCGGGCATAGCGGATATAGCCACCGCCATGAAAGATGGATTTAGCACAGGTAAAAGTTTGGGCCTGGGATTGCCGGGAGCCAGGCGGCTGGCCAGCGAATTTGATATAAAAAGCGTAGTAGGCCTAGGCACTACAGTAACGCTGATAAAATGGAAGAATGGATAATGCACAGCACATCAGTTTTAACGCGTCCGATAGAAGCTACCTGGCCATTTTAAAGAAAGACCTGAAGCAACTTATATCCCAGACTGATTTTAGCGCTAACAAACGAGCCGAACTGGATATCATCATTGCCGAAATGGCGTCTAATCTTGTGAAACACGGCGGCGGCGGAGAGATGCTGTTTCGCTTGTATAAAGAAGGCACTAACGAAGTAATAGAGCTGATCAGTATAGACAACGGACCAGGCATTGCCGACGTAGGTAAAATGATGGAAGACGGTATGTCTACCACCAATACCCTGGGCCAGGGCCTGGGGGCGATCAAACGGCTGTCGGATGTATGCGACGTGTATTCCATAAAGGATTGGGGTACCATAGTATTATCGCGTGTATACAAACACGAGCTGCCACACCACAGGAAGAAGCCGGTTGCTGAAGTTCGGTCTATTGTCCTTCCAAAGCCCGGTGAAAAAGTTTGCGGCGATAGTTATAGTGCAAAGCTCACCAACGATACGCTTCGCCTGTTTTTGGGAGATGGCCTGGGTCATGGTCCCGAAGCGCACAAAGCAGTGATAGAAGCAGTAAAGGCATTTCGCCTCAACCGCGAAAAAAGTCCCGTAGAGATGTTGCAGTTTATGCACACCTCGGTAAAAAAAACAAGGGGCCTTGTTGGAACGATAGTCATGTATGATTTTAACGAAAAGAAATGGCTGATATGTGGTATCGGAAATATCATGGCCCGCGTACACAACAGTTTTTCGGGTAAGAATTTCCTGTCGTACAATGGTATTATAGGGATGAATATTCCTACTACCATGAAAGACCAGACATTAGACCATGAGCACGGCCAGATCATGGTTCTGTGCTCTGATGGGATAAAAACACGTTGGGAGAACCAGAAATATCCGGCTATATTTAGACACGATCTCTCCATATTCGCCGCAGCGCTGTATAAGGATTTTGCGCGAAAGACCGACGACATGTCAGTGGTTGTGTGCCGCATAAATTGATTGCTATGAATGAGATCACCCGTATAGCTCTTGAAAATGAGATGGACCTTATACTTGCCCACCGGCAGAGTATGAAGCTCGCCGAGCTCACCTGCCAGTCGCTGTCGGGTCTAACTACTTTTGCAACCGCGGTGTCTGAATTTGCCCTAACGGCTATAGACGCCGGCAAGGGCGCCTGTCTTATCCTCTCTATCAGCGATAAAAAAGAGCGGTTCAAAAAGATCACTGCTACCATCTTTGATGATAAAATAAATTTTATCACCGTTCAAAGCGAAGGATATAAGTACGCCAGGAAACTGGTGGATGATATCGAATTGTCTCACATGGGTAAACAAACCACGATCGAGCTGCACTACAATATAGCGCAGGCGTTCCGGGTAGATGATGCCCTGCTGGAGAAATGGGTCATACTTTTCAATGCCGATCCCGAGGTATCGCCTTATGAAGAGATAAAACGCAAGAACAAACAACTGGTAGAGCTAAGCGACAAACTGCGCGAGAGCGAAGGGCAATACCGCAAGCTGACCAACTCGTTGCCGCTGATGATCTTTACCCTGGATGAAGCGGGAAACGTAACTTATGCCAACAACTGGCTGCAGGAATATACCGGGCAAACAGTGGAGACACTTAACCAGACCAACTGGAAAGAAGTGGTGCATCCTGATGATGGCAAAAACCCCTGGAGCGAATGGGAAGAAGACAATGCGGACTATAAGCCCCTTACTATCGAAACCAGGCTCAGGGACGGGCGGAGCGGTGAATACAAATGGTACACCGGTATTGTGACACCCATAATGGACGATAACGGCGAACTGATGTACTGGACTGCATACCTGGCCGACATCAACGCGCAGAAAACGGTGGAACAGGCCCTTAAAGACAATAAGGAGCTGAAAGAAATGCAAACCAGGCTGGAGGAGAATATACAGGAGCTGAATCGCAGCAACGAGGAGCTGGCGCGTTTTGCCTACATCGCCAGCCACGACCTGCAGGAGCCCCTGAGGAAGATCGGTTTTTACAGCGACTACCTCGGAACGCGCTATCGCCCCGAGTTCTCCGAAGAGGCGCTGGGCGTTATTGGTAAGATACAGAGCGCGACCGAACGGATGAAGGCGCTTATTCACGATGTGCTGGCTTATTCTACTATAGATAAAGGCGCCCTGACGTTTTCGAACGTAGACCTGAATGCAGTTGCAAGTGAGGCGGTTCACGACCTGGAAATTGCGATAACGGAGACAGCAGCAACTGTAGAGGTTGGCCCGCTGCCGCAGATAGAAGGCAATGAGAACCAACTAAAGCAACTTTTCGAAAATATTTTGTCCAACTCGCTGAAGTATGCCCGGGCAGATGTTGCTCCTCGTATTCGCATTTCATGCGTTACTAAGGGCGATAATGTAGAGATCTCTTTTAGCGACAATGGTATCGGGTTTGAAGAAAAATACCTCGACCGGATGTTTGCCCTGTTCCAGCGGCTGCACGGCAGGGATAAATATATGGGTACGGGCATAGGACTCGCCATATGCAAAAAGATAGTAGAGATACACCAGGGCGAAATGATGGGCCACAGCCAATTGGGCGAAGGTGCCATTTTTGTTGTCAGGTTACCCAAGATGCAGAGTCGCGATTGAATCTTACAAGTCGGTGGAATGTTATAACAAAAGCCGCCCCATCGGGCGGCTTTCACTTAATTGTAATTTTCTTGTTCGCTTTCTTCTTCCGTTTCCTCCACCTTTGGCGGCAGGGTGCTTTGCGATTTTTCCAGGATATACCGGATCAGTAAGCAACCGCCTATTGCGGTGAAGTAGATGAAGATAACATGTATCGGGTGGGTGAAGAGGTATTCAAGCACCGCTGTCTGGTTGAACGGGCCGCGGTAAAACAGTCCTATCACCATAGCAATGGCTATGAATTCACCCGCCAGGAATGCCAGCAGCGTCAGGAACACCCAGATGATCGTATTCAGGCCTTTGGCTTTGGCGATCAGGGCGTTCTTGTAAGAGAAATAAATGCTTAACAGCAGTTCCGGCATTCTATAGGTTTTTCATGAATTCGGTGACACTCTCCATAACATGGCTGATCTGCTCATTGTTCAGACCGTGGTGGCAAGCCAGCAGCATACCTCCGCGCATTACTTTGTCGGCTTCAGGATACCCGTTTGCCGATGATGTATGTGCGCAATGCTTGAAGCCCGGCTGACGCAGGATGTTACCTGTAAATACGGTACGCGTCTGGATATTGCGTTTCTCGAGGAATATCTGCAGGTCGCGGCGGATGAACGGAGCGGTCTCGCGGATGGTAACCGCAAATGCCAGCCAGCCGGTGCGCGAATCAGGCAGTTGTTTCGGCAGTATGAAATGCTCTTCGTACTGGCTGAAGAACTCGCGCATGCGGGTGTAGTTGGCCGTACGCGTGTCGATGTTTTGCGCCAGCTTGTTGAGCTGCACGATGCCGAAGGCAGCGCCCATTTCAGAAGGCTCGATATTATAACCCGGCTCTTCGAAAACGAATTTAGCATCGTAAGGAATGCCTTCGATCTCTACGTTGAAACGGTTCTCTATTTTCTCAGACTCTACGAACAGCGAAGAGCTGCGGCCCCAGCTGCGCAGCAGGCGGCCACGGTCGTAGAATGCTTCGGTATTCACGCAAAGCATACCACCGTTGCCCGCGCAGTTGATGATGTGCGAGCCATAGAAGCTGGTAGTGCTCATATCGGTAAAGCGGCCTGAAGAAGCGCCTCCTATTTCAGCGCCCAGCGTATCCGCCGAATCTTCGAGCAGGAAGATGCCGTGTTTGTCGGCTATCTCGCGCAGCTTAGCCCAATCGGGCAGGTTGCCTATCAGGTTAGGTATGACCATCGCCTTCGTTTTCGGCGTGATCATTTCTTCCACTTTATTTACGTCAAGATTGTAAGTGCCTTCTTCCACGTCAACAAAAGCCGGTACCCAGCCTTTTTTTACCAATGGTGCTACTGTAGTGGAGAAGGTGAGGGCAGGTGTGATGATCTCAGCGCCCGGTTCGTAGTTCAGCAGGTCGGCAGCCAGGTACAGGGCTGAGGAACCACTGTTGACCATGATACCGTATTTCTTGGCGTATAGCTTAGCAATGCGTTCTTCCATCTCGCGCACGTTCTTGCCCATCTGGGTAGAGGTGCGCAGCACGTTTACTACTGCTTCTACTTCTTCTTCACCGTGAACGGTTTTGCCGTAAGGAACATGAATGTAATCTGTTTGTACCATCGTGTAAGATTAGACTGCGAATGTAATAGATATGCTGCAATAATAAGTTAAGAGTATCTGAAAATTGTATATGAAAAGAGCCGCCTGGAAAGGCGGCCCTGTACTATTTATTACTCTAATTAAAATTATTTTGCTATGGGGTTGCCGTTGCGGTCCAGTTCTACTATTTCGTAGCCCAGTTTTTGCAGGCCGTCCCAAACCCTTGCTTTATCACCCACAAGGAGCACGTTCATCTTTTCGGTATTGGGAATGTAACGTGTAATGAGCCTCTGCACATCTGTAGTTGTGAGGTTGCGCAGTATCTCGTTTTGCTTGGTAGGGAAGTTAGAAGGCAGGTTGTATTCCAGTATGCGTGACAGGAATGCCGCTTTTTGCTCGCCTTCCTCATACTTGCGTGCATCGGCCTGGCCCATGGAGTTTTGAGTAAAGCTCAACTCCTGCGGGGTGATGCCTTTGTCGCGGTATTCGCGCATGATCTTCAGGATATCTACCATAGCGCTATCTGTAGCGTTGGCTTTGATGCCCGAGCCGAAGGTGTACGAACCGGTGTATTTATTGCCATCGAAACCGGCGCGTGCTCCGTAGGTCCAGCCGCGCTCTTCGCGCAGGTCCAGGTTCAGGCGGCTGTTGAACGCACCACCGAACGGATAGTTCATCACTGTACTCTTGAAGTAGTCGCCGGTAGCATCGTATTTCATTCCGGTTACATAACCGATCCGGAATTCTGTTTGCGCAGCATTAGGAACATCAATGAAGTAGATCTTTGTTTTTTCAATGGCAGGAGCTGCTGCCAATGTAGGCAGTTTCACTTCTTTGGCAGGAAGCTGCTGCAGGAAGTTGATACCTTTCAGCGCCTGGTCCTGGCCTATATTGCCTACAACAACTGCTTGCGCGTCGCTTTTAGAGATGTAGTTGTTGTAATAGTTCTGAACATCCTGGAGCTGTATATTCTTTACAGTGGCTTCAGTACCCATGGTAGGCCATGCCAGCACATTGTCGCTGCCAAACAGCAGTTTCTGGTAGTTGATGGTGGCAAGATAACCCGGCCTGTTCATGTTGTTCTTGATCATTTCCAGCAGGCGGTTCTTGTTGGTAGCGAAAGCTTCTTCAGTGAACTTAGGGTTCAGCAGGCGTTCCTGTACCAGGGCCATTGTTTTGTCGAAGTTCTTTGCAAGCGATACTACTGCTACCTCGATACCATCTGTTGTAGAACGAACGTCTATCTGGCTACCCAGTTTTTCCAGTTCAGTGCCCAGTTGTTCTGCCGTGTAGTTTTTGGTGTCTTCCTGCATCATAGCAGCAAACAGGTTAGACAAACCTGCTTTCGACGGATCGTTAGCGTCCATCATTTTGCCGCCCTTGAATTTCAGCATCACATTTACCACTGGTATCTCATCGGTTTTGGTACCGATGGTCCTGATACCGCCTGGCAGTTCTTTACGCCAGAATTCAGGCACTTTCACCACAGGGTTAGCGCCGTTGCCGGGCATCTTTGTGCGGTCGAAGTTGTCTTTTGCTTTTACATATTTCAAGCCGTCGTAGCCATAGTCAGGAGCTTTATAGCCTGCTGTAGATACAGTATAGTTGTCGGCAGCAGCCCTGTTCTCAGGCTGGTCTTTGGTCAGTACGCTTACTACTACTGCGTGCTTGCCTTTTACATACTGGTTGTATACACGCAACACGTCTTCCTTCGTTACCTTCATATACCTGTCCAGGTCGGCGGCAAGGTAGTTAGGGTTGCCTTCGAAAGTTTGGTACGCAGCCAGCTGAGATACTTTACCCGATACGCTTCCAAGACCCATGATCATTTCGGCCTCACGCGCGTTGCGGAATTTCTCAATGTCCTCATCGGTTACGCCTCTTTTTTCAAACGTAGCCAGCGCTTCGCGCACTGCCTGGTCCATGTCCGACAGTTTTTTGCCGGGGAATGGAGTAATGGAGAAAACGAATTCGCCGGCCAGCTCACTTGTTGGGTGCATAGCGAAAGCATTTACTGCCTGCTGTGTTTTTACCAGTTGCTGGTAAATGATGGAATTTTTGTTGTTGAAACCACCTAGGATGTCTGCCAGGGCGTCGAGCGGCGCTTCATCTTTATGATGAGCTGGTACGCCCGGGTAAGTAACGCGCAGCTGGGGGAGCTTGGCGTAATTATCTACAAACGAAACATACCTTGTTGAAGGCAGGGTAAACGTCTGCGGCGTCATATCGGTTACCTCAGGTCCTTTAGGAATAGAGCCGAAGTATTTCTCCACCAGTTGCACCACTTCTTTGGTATTCACATCGCCACCTACTGTTACTGCAGCGTTGTTAGGGCCGTACCAGCGCATGAAGAAGTTCTTCAGATCGTTCACATTTACGCGGTTCAGGTCTTCTACATAACCGATCGTCAGCCAGGAGTAAGGGTGTCCGTACGGATACAGGTTCTTGGCAGTTACTTCACTTACCAGCCCGTAAGGGACGTTATCATAACGCTGGCCACGCTCGTTCTTCACCGTAGCGCGCTGCACTTCGAATTTCTTCTGTGTTACGGCATCAAGCAGGAAGCCCATGCGGTCTGCTTCCAGCCACAGCATTTTCTCCAGCTGGTTGCTCGGTACAGTTTCGAAATAGTTGGTACGGTCGCGGTTGGTAGTACCGTTCAGTTCACCACCTGCTTCGGTGATTATGGAAAAGTGTTGTTCATCGGCTACGTTGTCCGAGCCCTGGAACATCATGTGCTCGAAGAAGTGTGCGAAACCGGATTTCCCGATCTCTTCACGTGCAGAGCCTACATGGTAAGTAACGTCTACATGCACCAATGGGTCTGAGTGGTCTTCATGTACGATAAGTGTAAGGCCGTTGGGCAATACATATTTCTCGTAGGGGATAACCAGGGTTTTGCCTGACTTGTCGGCAGTAACTTTTTCTACAAGTTTTGCCTGGGCCATTACTGCAGGGCTATAAAGCACTACTGCAGCCGAGAGGGCCAGAAAAATGCGTTTCATAACAAGGTGGAAATTTGTTCCCTGTAAAAATAGCTTTTGCGGGCGAATTTAGCATCCCCCGTTTTTTAACCCTTACTGCCTGGTAAGTGTATATGTCAATACAATACTATACGTACCGCCGTTGTAAGAGAAGCCGGGCTCGATAAGCGCATCGACAGTAAAGGAGTTGCCGCTGGTTGAGGTCGGACCCCTGCTACCGGTGGCCAGTGTCTGGCTGGATGTGGTAACTGTCAGGTAGGAACCGCTGGTCGACTTTTTTAATTTCAGGAT
>JAJNBR010000117.1 GCA_021156265.1 Flavipsychrobacter sp. | reverse complement strand
TAAAACATTCTATCGGCTACCGCGCTAGTCTTTGTTTTCGGGCGCCTTTTCTATCAGGTCCATAAATTGATCCAGTTTCGGCGTCACTATGATCTGTGTCCTCCTATTACGCATCTTGCCGGCCTCGGTATCATTGCTGGCAACAGGATTATATTCACCCCTTCCACCTGCAGTCAACCTTTTCGGATCAACGCCATAGTCTGTCTGCAGCGCCTGCACTACAGATGAGGCACGAAGCGCGCTAAGATCCCAGTTATTGCGAATATTAGGCCTGTTAATGGGCACGTCATCCGTGTTGCCTTCCACCAGCACATCGTACTCACGGTAGTCTTTTATCACCTTGGCTATTTTGCCAAGTGTAGCCCCTGCCACTTCAGATATTTCATAGCTGCCCGTCTTATACAGCATATTGTCTGAAAGCGAAATGTACACTACTCCCTTCAGCACCTTCACGTCTATTTCCTTCAGCTCGTCACGATCCAGTGAGCGGGTAAGGTTATTGGTAAGTACCATGTTCAGCGAGTCGCTCTTGTTCTTCAGGTTCACGAGGTGCTGAATATATTTGTTAGAAGCATTGATCTCGTCAACCAGCTTCGCGATGTTCACGCCACCTTGCGTGGAAGCCGTGAGGCATTTATCGAGCGCGGCCTGGAGCGAAGTAAGGTTGGCGCGCTCGGATGCCAGTTGATCGTCAAGGCTACCTATCCGGGTCTTAGCCGACGACAGGTCGGATTGACATTGCTGATTTTGCGAAGCCAGCTGGCTGTGGCGCGACTGGAGTTCGTTATATTTCTTCTGGCTGACGCAACCAACGGCCAGCACGCTTATTGACAAAATGCTAACTAGGAACGAAGATTTCATACTGTTTTGGTTATTAGATTAATAAAGGTAAAGTAACGGGCAGGAATTTAAAAATATTGTACCAGTTCTTTACCAGGCTTTGTAACGGCATGATAAACAGCCTCGGGGTTGTCGCGGTGCAATTTTTATGCGTTATGCGGAAACACCGGCCACATGAAAAGCAAAGCCAGCATCAAGAGCCATCCGCTGCATCCCATTCTCGTCGCCTTCCCTATCGCATTCTTCACCGGAACCTTCCTTTTTGATATACTTTTTCTTTTCGCAGACAACGAAGACCATTTGACAACAGCCGAATATTTAAACATTGCGGGCATAGTTGGAGCTGTCCTTGCGGCGATACCTGGCATTGTGGACTATTTTACGGTTGTGCCGCCCGCTAGTTCGGCAAAAAAACGGGCTACAAAACATGGCTTGCTCAATTCCACCGTGTTGATCATTTTTATTGTACTGTATTTCCGTCGGGAAGATATTATGATCACAACAGTGCACATGGTCCTTGAAACACTAGCGATGATCCTGTTAACGATAGCAGGATGGATGGGCGGCACCCTGGTTTACCGCAACCAGGTAGGTGTGGATATACGGTATGCCAGCGCCGGTAAGTGGAACGAAGAATACCTGGATAAGAAATCCGGCGAGATAGAAGTAGCTACAACCGGCGAACTGGAAGTGAACCAGATGAAACTGGTACATATTAATGGAAAAAGGATCGTTATTGGCAAAACCGAAGACGGGTTCGTGGCCTTCGATGACCGTTGCACCCACCGCGGAGGTACGCTAGCCGGGGGGTCTATGATCTGCGGCACGGTGCAATGCCCCTGGCACGGCTCCCAGTTTAACGTCACTACAGGCGAAGTAAAGGCCGGGCCCGCCAGGACTAAGATCACCACTTACGAATTGACTATATCCGGCCACAAGGTATTTATAAGACTTTAGGCAGTTTTTTTTGCCCCCGGCGATACCGGGAATCGTTAAGGCTTTCACATGATCTGTCTGTCTGCGGCATTCGTGCGGCTTTTGCGCGTTCGCAGCACGTCTAATTCCTTCGAAATATTATAAATTGCAGCCTCATCGCGAGATTTTAAATATTTCCACAATACTAATGTATGGCGCTAACACAACTGAAGAATTACGCTGAGGGTAAATGGATAACTGCAAAGAAAGAAGGTGACGTCTTGCACAATGCTATTACCGGCGAAGCCATCTACACGGCCAGCAGTGAGGGACTTGATTTCGGAGCTATGATGCACTACGCTCGCAAAGTGGGTGGGCCGGCGCTTCGCAAGCTCACCTTCCACCAGCGCGGCCGCATGCTGAAAGCCCTGGCGATGCACCTGATGGAGCGTAAAGAGTATTTTTATAAAATAAGCACTTATACCGGCGCTACCCGCGCCGACTCCTGGGTGGACATAGAGGGCGGTATCGGCAACCTTTTTGCCAATGCAAGCCTTCGTCGCCAGTTCCCCGACGAGCGTTTTTATGTAGATGGTGAAGCCGCAAAGCTTTCCAAGAACGGCACTTTTATCGGTCACCACATCATGGTGCCGCGCGAGGGCGTTGCCATCCATATCAATGCCTTCAACTTCCCGGTGTGGGGTATGCTGGAAAAGGTAGCAGTAAACCTGATGGCCGGCGTGCCTGCTATCGTCAAGCCTGCAACACTTACTTCATTCCTTACCGAGGCGGTTTTTGAAGAGATCATCAAATCGAACATACTACCCGAAGGCTCACTGCAGCTTATCTGCGGCAGCGCAAGGGGCATACTGGATACGGTAGAAACGCAGGACGTTGTCACCTTCACCGGCTCTGCAACCACCGGACGTTCGCTAAAGTCGCACCCACGCATCCTTTCAGAGGCTGTTCCCTTCAACCTGGAGGCCGACTCGCTGAATTGCTGTGTGCTGGGTCCTGACGTGAAAACAGGCAGTGCCGAGTTCGATATCTTCATCAAAGAAGTAACCCGCGAGATAACGACCAAAGCAGGTCAGAAATGTACTGCTGTCCGCCGTATTATGGTTCCCGCCAATATGGTGGAAGACGTACAGATAGCCCTGGGCAAACGCCTGCAGGGAACTACTGTCGGCGACCCGACACTTGAAGGTGTGCGCATGGGCCCGCTGGCAGGACTCTCGCAGCGCAACGAGGTACGCGAAAGGGTGCAATTGTTAGCCCAAACTCAGCAGATCGTTATCGGCGACATGGAAAAATTTGAAGTTGTAGGTGCCGATAAGGAAAAAGGCGCCTTCCTTCCGCCAGTGGTGTTCTTCAACGACGATCCATTTAATAAACTGGATTGCCACAATGTAGAAGCCTTTGGCCCGGTATCTACCCTGATGCCTTATAATACCATTGACGAAGCGATAGAACTTGCCAAAATGGGCCGTGGCTCGCTGGTATGCTCGGTCATTACTGCCGACGACGACATAGCCAGGGAATTTGTACTCGGCACATGCATGGCGGCCCCGGCCGCGCCGGCGGCGGCGAGGAAATGGGCGGAAAACGCGGTGTACTGCACTACCTGCAGCGCACGGCTATCCAGGGATCACCAACTACCATCACCCGCATCACCAACGTTTACCAGCAGGGCGCAAAGCAAAACGAGACCGAAGTACACCCCTTCCGCAAACATTTTGAAGACCTGCAGGTGGGTGACACAGTAATAACACATAAGCATACGGTATCCGAAGCCGACATTACCAACTTTGCCAACGTAAGCGGTGACAACTTCTACGCCCATATGGACGCTACCTCGCTGGAAGGAACCATATTCACCGGGCGCGTGGCGCATGGCTACTTCGTGCTTTCAAAAGCCGCAGGCCTGTTTGTTGACGCTAAAAAAGGCCCGGTACTGCTCAACTACGGTGTCGACGAAGCCCGTTTTACCAAACCAGTATATCCCGGAATGACCATCGGGGTAAAGCTGACAGTGAAGGAAAAAGTAGACCAGGAAAAGCGCACAGAGGACGATATAGCCAAAGGCATCGTGAAATGGCTGGTAGACGTATACGATGAAACCGGTGAAACGGTAGCCATCGCTACCATCCTGACCATGGTAAAAAAGAGAAACCAGGACTAATTGAAAGAAAAATTAACATCTAAAAAAGCCCCTTTAACCGAGGGGCTTTATATTTGCAAGATAAACAGTGATTCATGCAGCATCCAGAAGGCTACGTGCGTAGCGAAATCGAACACGGTATTGCCACTATCGAATTCTATCATCCGTCAAGTAACTCATTGCCGGCCGCTATCCTCAACGACCTGGCGAGAACCATCAATGATATAGGCATAGACGAGCGCGTGCGGGTGATCATCCTTCGCAGCGCAGGTGACCGCGCATTCTGCGCCGGTGCATCGTTCGACGAACTGGTAGCCATTTCCAGTGAAGCAGAAGGCAAAAAGTTCTTCAGCGGCTTCGCGAATGTTATCAACGCCATGCGCAAGTGCCATAAGTTCATCATCGGCCGTATACACGGCAAGGCTGTAGGTGGTGGCGTTGGCCTGGCATCGGCTGTCGATTACGCCATAGCCACGGAGAATGCAGCGGTGAAACTGAGCGAGCTGGCAGTAGGCATCGGCCCATTCGTGGTTGGCCCGGCTGTTGAGCGCAAGATTGGTCTCTCTTCTTTCTCACAACTGGCTATCGATGCCTCGGAATGGCGCAGCGCCGAGTGGGCGAAAAAACATGGCCTTTATGCTGAATTGCATGTTAGCGTAGAAGAAATGGACGACTCAATAAAAGCGCTGGCCGAACGCCTGGCCCACAGCAGCCCCGACGCCATGGCTTCGTTGAAAAAAGTATTCTGGCAGGGCACTGAGAATTGGGATACCTTGCTGTCAGACCGTGCTGCCGTTAGTGGCAGGTTGGTATTGAGCGAGTTCACGCGGAATGCGATCAACAAATTCAAAGCAAAAGCGGTAAAATAACTAGGATAAAAAGATTAAGGCTACCAAACGGTAGCCTTAATCTTTTTAAATTTTTTTCCTGCGCCCCACCGATTCTATCAGCACCGCTTCGTACTCATCTACTATATTCGGCCAGTTATACCTGGTACGTATCTTCTCGATGTTGTTCGTCATCTTTGATTCGTAAACAGGCCTGGAAGTGAAATTCTTTATTATCTCCGACAAGTCGCCTTCGTTGTTAAAATAAAAGGCATCGTCGCCCAATACGGCCTGGTTGAAGGGGTTAGCATGTGCAACGATTAGCGCGTTACAACCCATTGCCTCCAGCAGCGAGGGGTTAGTGCCACCTACAGAGTGCCCGTGGAAATACAAGCGTGAATAATACCGCAGGTTGTTGATGATCTCTGCATCATAAATGGCTCCGAGAAAATGAATACCTGCCGTCTTACCATAGTTCTTCAATAGGTAGGAGCCAAACTCGTTGGTCGTTTTTCCCACTATCAGCAAAGGCTTGTCTGTACCACTTGCTGAATGCCCCCTGATGATAGCCTCAATATTATTCTCGGGCTCCATACGGGCTATCAGCATATCGTACCCAAACGGCTGCATGCCGTATTTCGATAAAACTTCCGCGCGTGGATTGTCAAATATCTCCGCGCCATAAGGAATAAAGAAAGAGTCCTTTTGATAGGTGTCTTTGAGATACTGTTGTATGCCTACAGAATCTGCAATAAGTACATCGCCGCGCTGTGCAGCCCATTTCTCTGCTACGCGCAAAAACTTTTGTGCCTGGCGGCTGTATTTACTGCGCTTCCATTCCAGCCCGTCCATATTTACTACGTTGCTGCAGTATTTGGGCCACAGGCGGTACCATATGCTGTTGCTGGTGTAGCCCAGCTGCAACAATACATCATAGTTGCGCTTGCGGGCGTCGTTGATGCAGTTCAGGTCATAAATAAATTGTCCGGGTGTTCCTATTTTATGTTCAGGGTCGTAGCAGTGAATGATCTCTACGCCGTTCCATTCTTTTCCCTGGTATTCGTGATCATGAGAATTGTATACCCACACGCGGTGGCCTTTACTAACAAGGCCTGCTGCCAGGTACTCTGCACATTGCTCAAAGCCGCCATAGCGGTTTGGTATGCCACGCGTTCCTAATATGCCAACCTTAAGACTAATGGTTTTGCTCATATTTGATTGCAAAGGAACATTAAAGTTTTAACACCTGCGTATACGCTTTTAAAGTTTCTTCCGCAGCTCTTTGCCACGTGTAATCCCGTAGTATCCTCGCTCTGAACGATTCATCATATGGCGCTTCCCATGCTTCGTCGGCTGCCTTCCTTATAGATTGTATATCATCAGGTTCAGCATACCATGCATCATCCTTAAAATAATCACGGGTATCACCCCTGTCGGCCACTACAATATTGCAACCCATTACAGCTGCCTCCAGCGACGACAATCCTGTCGTTTCAAAATGGCTGGGAAGCATGTGCACTTTTGCGCTGGCATACACCCGGTACAGCTCATCGCCATTCAGCCAGTCCTTTATATGAATATTCGGGGCAGCCTCATGTTTACATTGATCGTAGTACGCATGGTTATTAGGCGACGGCTTGCCGTGTAGGAATACCTGGTAAGGACTATTGTTGAGCGCCCTGATGAGGTTCAGCTGGTTTTTAAGTGGCTCAAAGCGCGCCAGGCAAATGATGGCATTTTTATATTCTTCGAGCGGCGCAAACTGCCTGCTTGTAATTTCCGTATCTATTCCGTTCGGTACTACATGATAGGGAACGTTGACCACATATTGCGCGAAAAAACGGCGGATCTCGCTCTCGGAGTTGGGCAACAGGAATTCAGCGTTGTTCACTATCCATTCTATAGACCGGCGCTGACCCATCCATAAATACCGTTTGCTGATGATCTTCTCACCATTCTTCAGCCAGCGCGCCACCGTCTTCAGGTAAGCCAAACCATCCACAGAAAAGATGTGGCTTATCGTTCTGAACAGAAATCCCTTTCTGTCTTCATTGATCCTGTCGGGCTGAACAAAAATAGTAGACACTACATAGGGCTTTTTTGCCAGCCGGATATGCCGGATAATATCTGCGGGCCGTGTAATGTTGAAAAAATGAATGAGATCATAAGGGCGATAATCGATCTTCTCGCTGGTTAAAAATATCTTCACTTCTACGCCTAGTTTGCGCAGGTATTTTGCGGTCATCTCCATTTGCCGGGTATCGCCACCCGGTGCACTAAACAGGGTAGCCCTGGATATGAAAGCAACTTTTACCGGCATTACCCTTTCAGTTTTTTATACATTATATCAAGCACCGATGCCGGTAAAAATGATAATGCGAACAAAAAATAGGGCTCCAGCTTTTGCGGCTGTGCTTTTATTGCGGTCACCAGGTGGGCACGCGCCTGTGTGGCGTTATGCTGGTTCCACAAAAATTTCTTACCCATCATGCTATAGTATGCCGCTTTTTTATATTCAGCAAAGTTTTGCTTCCTGAGTATTTCTTTGAGTAAGGCAGCATCTTCATCAGTAACAAAACCTTGCTGAATAGAGCGTGCTTTCAGGTCAAGAAATTCTTTGCCGCGCCATTTCTCGTCTATCGTTACGGAGTCAGGATTAAAGCGCACTTTGATGTGTGACTTGCGCACGTTCTTCATCTTGCCATGTTGGGCAAGATTTCTCCACAAAAGATGATCTTCAAACGTTATCGCATTCGGGTCGTATCCACCCGCATCCAGCACAGCCTGCTTTCTGAAAGTAACCGCTGAGTGAATGACCGGGCATAGCTTAAAACCTGCAGCCCTGATCTCGTCGTCTTCGTAATATTTGAATTTGTAAGTAAAAATGAAATTGCCGGCTTCATCCATATAATCAGCCTCGCTGCTTATAGCCACGTAATCGGGATGAGCTTGCAGGAATGCCATTTGCTCTTCCAGCCGTTCGGGGTAACAAACATCATCTGCATCAAACCGGGCGATGAATTCACCTTTGGCAATTGCGAGGCCTTTGTTCAGCGTGCGCACCAAACCCATATTTTCCTGGTGCACCACTTTCATACGCGGATCTGTATACGACTCCAATATCTTTGCTGTATCATCCTTCGATCCGTCGTTGATGACCAGCAACTCAAAATCGCGATAGGTTTGCTGCAGCACACTGTCTATAGCCTCACCAATATACGGGCCCGCATTATAGGCAGGCATCAGCACGGTTACCAATGGATGTTCATTCCCGTTCATTCGCTTTGCAAGTTTAACTCGTTTTCTTTTATGTCAGCTTCCATCAGCAGTTCAAAAAACACCATCACGCAGAGTGGCTCAAACAGGTAGGTCATGTGTGCAAACGGTATCACCATCAGGAACAGCCAGAAACCATAGGTCCAGGCTTTTCTTCGCTTCACAAAATAGTATACGTAAAACGCAAGGAACACGATGACACCCAGCAGTCCGTACTCACTTATCAGCTGCGCAAAAAAACTATCCGGCCAGTTAGCGTTCGAGAAATATTTGCTGTCAGCTTCTTTTCGGCCCTGTATGATGAGCATATGGTTTTCTTCATACATTGGCGACTTGTACTGCGGGAGCACGGTCATAAACAGGCGGCTCGAATCAAAGCCGGCCATTTTTTGCGCTGTAAGCGATGAGAACCGTGCAGTACCTGCTCCCAGCATCAACGCCTGCGGCGACGAGCGAATGTAGGTGAATGCTTCTACCATCGCCAGCGATTTGCCTTTAAAGCGGTGTATATAGTCTTTTGTTACCTTCTTTTTTGCTTCCAGTTTTTTATCATCCGGCACGGTTTCCGCCTGGCTTTCCAGGTCTTTCAGGGTTACCTCGGTCTTCGCGATCTTTTCCGTGATCTCCGGCGCATCGGGCGCAAATGGATTATATACAGCTGTATCGGGATAGTCGGCAGCTATCATGGACCGGAAATTGTTCTTTTCAGTGGTCTTCAATGCAAATACCTTATCCTGCAATTTGCCCACGGCGTATTTAAAATTTTCCGGCGACAGCGAGGCGTAACTCACACCCATAAAAAGCAGCATAACCGGGATATACAGTTTATAATTGCCGGGGGGCGAAAGGCGCCTCAGCCAGTCATTCTTATAATCTGTCCACTCATTCAGCAAACCTGTGAACAGCAAAACAGCTGCCGCCGCTACAAAGACGATGGTACCGATATTGCCAAACACCAGCATCAGGGTAATGGCAGACAATACGGAAAACAGCAGATCGCGCCTAAAAATGAAATAGACCGCCAGCATTGCGCTTACCATCATGTTGTAGTAAGAGTTCTGCATAAAGAAGCCGAAGATGTTATCGCCGGTAGACATACCATAAGGGAATGGTAACCCACTGTAAGGATTGATCTTGCCTGTTTTGAAAATGATCTGGCCAAGCTGCCAGAAACTGAACAGCACGTTGGCCACAGTAAATACTTTCAGCGTGCGGTATACGCCATGCGGCCCATAACGTTCTACGTGCAACTTCAGCTGGTGATATCCTAAAAAAGCAAACAGCCACAGCAGGTTCCCTACAGTGAATGCCGCCAGGTAGGGACCGGTAAACTCGCGCACATGCACCAGCAGGTTGATTGCAGCAAGTAGTATGATATAGAGATAAAACTTCGGAAGGCGGTCTTTCGATAACCCGAATTTGAAATTGGGACGTGCGAGGTAAATAAATACAAGTCCTGCCACCTTATAGCTGAGCACAGCCTGGTTGGTGAACAGGAATAAAAAGATAAAAAATACCCAGTCTATCCTGCCCCATGTTTGTTGCCTGTTATCTATGCTGCCTGACAAAAACGATAAGCTGTTTACGCGGTTATAAAACGGTTATAATAATTCTGGTGCTGTTCAGCGATCAGCGCAATGTCGAATTGCTCGCGTGCTTTTCGCTGACCATTTCCAGCCAATTGGTTGCAAAGGTCTTCGTTTTTTAACAGAATACAGAGCTTATTGGCGATATCTGTAATATTCGCGGGGTCAACAAGGAAACCATCTTTCCCGTCTTCTATGATCTCAGGTCCGGAGGTGCGTGTGGTAAAAATGACCGCGGTATTGCAAGCCATTGCTTCCAGCGCCGCCAGACCAAAGGTTTCCGCAAAGGATGGGAAAATGGCCACGTTAGCCCTGGCCAGCGCCTCCATCAGTTCCTGCCTGCTTACATGCCCGTTAAAGCGTACGCTGCTTTTGGCATCGCGGGTCAGAAACCGCTTTATCTTTTTTACCGGTCCTTTGCCGTAAACATCCAGCTCAGCTTCGGGCATTTGTTTGTGTACGGTATTCCATGCCTGCATCAGTTGATAGATACCTTTCTTATGCGCCAGCGAGCCGGTAAAGACCACGTTGCCCGGTTGCTTAGCCACTGGCCTGGACACCGCGGCTGTATCAATACCGTTGTAGATCACGTCGATATCTTTTTGCAGTTCGAGGTATTCAGCTGTTTTGACGGCCGTGTATTTACTGACACTGAAAATCCCGGTTGCCCGCAATAAGAGGTCGCGCTCCATTTGCTTAATAAATGAAGGAGGATTGGTACCCGCCTCTCGCGAAAAATAGGTGATTGAGCCATGCAGCCGCACCACGGTAGGTACGGACAATTCCGGGAAGGGCGTGTACACGGTACAAAAACGCATATAGTCGTGGTAGTCGGGCACCTCGGCTATATCTATTGCATGTTTTACTATGATTTCTTCCAGGAAATGATGATACCGTTTCAGGCTGATATTGATATCCCACTGAAAAACACCCGAAGCTTTTAGAACTTTGTAAGCCATGCGCGTGCTCAGCGCATTGGTCTTACCAAAAAAACCCGAGCTCAGCCTGCGCCTGAAACGATAGACCTCTACTCCGTTATCTACAAAATGGTCCAGGCCTTTGTAGCCCCAGTCGTAATAGCCGGCTACCACGACTTTATGTCCCAGCTTAGCCATTTGACGGGCAAGTAACTGCACTGCAGTCCCTATGCCCCCGTGGCGACCGGGTGGATATTCATCGCAGATATAAAGAATGTTCATCGGCCGGTAAATAGTTTTAAGGTCTGCAGGTGCTCTTTACGAACCAACCGGAACACCAGCGACAAAACAATATACAACACTGTTGAGATAAGCACTTGTCCCACGATCGAATCAGTTATATATATTGCCGCAACATAACTCACTGCCGCAACAATCAGGAAAAGGACAAACGTGTGCACAGGTGTAGTCATCAGGTTTTTACGCACAAGGAAGAAATGTCCTATTAGCTGGAGAACAGAGGTAGTAAGAAACGAGATTGCTGCGCCGAGGCTTCCCAGCTTAGGTATTAGTACCAGGCTGATCACGATATTGGTAATAGCGCTGTAGATCGTGATGCTGGATATTTGCTTATATCTTCTTCCCGAAAAGCTAAGGGTCCACAACAGGTTGATGCCAAACTGCAGCGGTATACAAATGGACAACAGCAAAAATTCGGTAGCGTTCACTGTTCCATATTTACCATCGAAAAAGGAATCAAGCACGGGAGCCCATAGGATATTTCCTGTCAGCGGAATGAACATAGCAATGAACATTTCAATAGTGAAAAGTTGCTTCACCATTGCCTGTTTGTCGTCGCTTAGCTTGTTGCTGGCTAGCATCCGAGCAAACTGGCTGAGGAGTATGGGCGCAATGATGGCCAATGGCAGCCGCGCTACCTCGAAGGCCCTCGATGCTACAGCATAATCTGCCGTCATTGCAGCCGTACTCAGCATACCCAACAGTACCCAATCCATACGCGAAAGGCTGGAGTCAAATATTACAGAGATATATTGGGGCAATGACTCCCGGATAAGCTTTTTGTAAGCCAGTGTTTTAAACCGGAAACTGAAATCAGCCCTGCGCACCACATACAACAGCAGCGCTACAAACTCCAGCAAAGCACACAGCATTAAAACGCCTACA